>DATAQP010000024.1:0-22338 GCA_036264595.1 Allostellaceae bacterium | reverse complement strand
GAGTTCCGGGGCGATCGAGATGGACGGCCGGCTGATGTCGTCGGCGAAGACGTCGCTGCCGCCGGAGAAGCGGCAGATGTCGATGATCTTCCAGAGCTACGCAGTGTGGCCGAACATGACGATCGGCGAGAACGTCGCCTTCGGCCTCAAGCTGCGCCGCCTCGACCGCGAGACTGTCGCGCTCAAGGTGCGCGAGGTGCTGGAGACCGTGCAGCTCGCGCATCTCGCCGACCGCTATCCGGCCGAGCTCTCGGGCGGCCAGCAGCAGCGTGTCGCCCTCGCCCGCGCCATGGTGATCCAGCCGCGCGTGCTGCTGCTCGACGAGCCGCTCTCCAATCTCGACGCCAATCTGCGCGAGGAGATGCGCTTCGAGATCCGCCGCCTGCACGACACGTTCCATTTCACCACCGTCTACGTCACCCACGACCAGGGCGAGGCGATGGTGACCTCCGACCGCATCGCCGTCATGAACAAGGGGCGCATCGAGCAGATCGACGCGCCTTATGCGATCTACAACCGGCCGCGCACGCGCTTCGTCGCCGGCTTCATCGGACGGACCAATTTCGTCGAGGCCGCCTGCGAGGGCAGCCAGGTGCTGTTCGACGGCTTCGCCCTGCCGCGCGCCGCTTTCGATGCGGGCGGCGATGGGCTCGGCCGCTCGGCGCTGTTCTCGGTTCGGCCCCAGAGCATCAGGCTGCATCGCGCTTCCGCCGTGTCGCGCGAAGGGGTGCGCTTCGTCGCCGGCGAGATCGTCGAGCGCGCCTATCTCGGAGAGTCCTGGGACTATGTCGCGGCGCCGGCGGAGAGCGCGCTTCGCCTCAAGGTTTCGGCGCCGCCGGTGCAGATCTTCGAGGTCGGCGAGAAGGTCTGGCTCGAGTTCGACCCCCGCCAGATGGCGCCGATAGCCTGATGGCCGCGCCAAAAGTATGGATATGCGCGGCGCCCTGTACATGGCAGGATGGCATCGTTGCCGCACCACGGGAGGCAACCGACGGTGACCGCTCGCGAACGCGACGAGGAAGAGGATCGCTTCACGGCCAGCCTTGCCGGGCTGGCGATGGCGCTGCTGCTGTCGCTCATCAGCCTGGTCGTCATCGAGAAGCTCGCCACCCTCTCCAAGCTCGAGGATTGCCTGCTGCAGGGCCGCAAGAATTGCGAGCGCATCGAGCTCTCGCCCATGCGCAACGAGGAGCGGCCGCTGCCATCCGACGTGCGACGGACGGCGACGCCGTGGTCCGGTCAGTTCTCCGACGTTATGCGCTAGGGCGAGTAGCGCTCCGGCACGCGCTCGAGAAAATAGGCCTTGGCGGTCTCGTACTCGCTGACATAGCGGTCGTTCGGGACGAGCTCGCTGCCGCCTTGCGCGGCATGGAACGTCCGCACGATCGTCGCCGCGGCGTCGGTCACCCAGGTGGTGATGGCGCCGACATCGTCGATGATGAAGACGGCGTCGCAACGCCCCTCGGTAAGGTTGACGTCGACGGCATGCACGAGGTGCGTCGCCGGGTTGCGATACGCCTTCTGGAATACCGCAACCTCGCCGTCCCCCGGCAGGCCGAGGATTGTCGCCGGCAAGGTCTCACGGCTGCCCTCCGCCACCACCCAGCGGATCAACCCGGCGAAAGGGCCCTTGACTGTGCCGCAGGCCGACGGCAGCTCGTCCTGCTGCGCGACGGCGCTGAGCGGGAATGTCAGCGCCAGGGCGAGGCCGGCCGCCGGGATCCCGCGCGGCGTCATCGCTGCGTCACGTCGCCGCGAAAATCCGCCTGCATGGCCGGCAGACCCTGCGGCAGGCGGAGCTTGACGGACCAGTATCGGGCGAGGCCGAGGCCGACGAGGACGGCGAGCAGGCCCGGCGGCCAGGCCGGCGCCGGATAGAGGCTGCCGACCAGCGGTATGGCGAGCAGCACGACGGTGATTGCCGCGGCGACGATGTGGCGCGTCTCGAGCGCGCCGATTCGCCTGAGATAGAGCGGTGCTGCCAGGGCGACGAGACTATAGGCGACGAGAAAGCCGAAGGTGGCGACGCTGCCGAGATAGCCGAAGCCGGCGACCAACCCGACCTCGAAGATGGTGAAGCCGAGCGACAGGCAGAGAGCGGCGCCGGCAAGAATGGTCAGCGCGATATAGGGCGTCGCGTTGAGCGGATGTGCATGCCCGAGCGCGGGGTGAACCAGCCCGTGCCGGGCCAGGGTGAAGAGGATGCGGGCGCCGGCATTGAGGCTGCCCAGCATGCAGCCGAAGAGGCTCAGCGCGATCCCCGCCGAAAGTATCGTACGCAAGCCGCCGAGACGCGTGTTGCGGGCGAGGAGATCGAATGGCGTCGTGACCTTGTCGAGACCCGGCTCGACGCCGTGGAAGGTGCCGACCAGCGCATAGGCGCTGCCAATGAAGAGCAGCCCGACGCCGGCGACGCTGAAGGTGACCGCGCGCGGGATGATGGTCAGCGGCCGTTGTGCCTCGCTGCCGAGCACCGTCGCGCTCTCGAATCCGACGAAGCTGAAGAAGGCGAGAACCAGACCGAAGCGCAGCTGCTCGGCGGTGACGTCGGTCAGGCGGAGCTGCAGCGGATCGAGCGCCGGGCCCGTGATCGCCAGCGAACCGGCGACGACCAGCACGATCAGCGCGACGGTTATCGCGCCGATCCACAGCGAAGCTTGGGTCGACAGGCGGATGTCGCGATAGGCCAGCGCCCAGGCGAGGGCGACGATGATGGTGCTGAAGCCGACCGCGAGGTCCCGGCCGCCGGCGATGCCGGCAACGTCTTTTACCAGCACCAGCAGATAGCTGACGGCGCCGCCGATCACCGCGGCCGCGGTGAAGAGATAGGCGAAGAGAAGCGACCAACCGGCGACGACGCCGAGGGTCGGCCCGAGGCCTCTGCCGGCGAAGATGTAGAGTCCGCCGGCAGAGGCGCTGCGGCTGGCGAATTGATTGATGCTCGATGCGACGAGCAGCAAGGTCACGGTGGCGAAGACATAGGCGAGCGACGTGCCGTTGCCCGCCGAAGCGAAGACCATGCCGATCGAGAGCGCCGCCGCACCCGCCGGCGCGATGGTCCCGACGGCTTGCCCGACGACATCGGAGAGAGAGAGGTGGTTGGGACGCAGGCCCATCGCTGCCGGCTCGTCGGAGGCCTCTTGTGCCGGGCCGGAAGACGACAAGCTCATGCGCAGGGCACTCCGGGCAACGATCGATTGCGCCGTGGCGGGCGACGGCGACAGTATTGCGTTTTACGCGCAAAGCCCCTGCGCCCGCCACGAAAAAACCGAAATCCGATGCCTTAGCTTGGCACATCAGCTCCCCTTGCGCGTGCCGCTTGCCCGTTGTGATAGACTTGACGTAATGACTTCGCTTCGACTTGGCCGGCGTCACTTGGAGTTCTGCGCATGGGCGAGACTGCTCGATGAGTGAGCGCCGTCGCGAGTTGCACCTCGATCCGGAAGATCGCCGACGAATTTCGGCAGCGCCGAGCAAGCCGGTCCGCGTCAAGCGTCCGACGGCCAAGCCACGCGGGGCCGCCAGCTGGCGGCGGCGGCTCGGCTGGGCGGCGTTGCGCTGGTCGCTTGTTGCTACCGTCTGGGGCGCTGTCGCGGCCTGCGCCGTCTTCGGCTATTTCGCCCTGACCCTGCCTGAGACAGGCGATCTGCCGAGCGCCGAGCGGCGGCCGAGCATCACGCTGGTGTCGAGCGACGGGAACTTGCTGGCGACCTTTGGCGATCTCTTCGGCGATCCGGTCAGTGTGCGGGAAATGCCGAAATACCTCCCGGATGCCGTCATTGCTACCGAGGACCGGCGCTTCTACAGCCATTTTGGCGTCGATCTGATCGGCCTCGTGCGCGCCGTCTTCATCAATCTGCGCGCCGGACACGTCGTGCAAGGCGGCAGCACGATCACCCAGCAGCTCGCCAAGAACCTCTTCCTCACTCCCGAACGGACCCTAGGCCGGAAGATTCAGGAGATGGAGCTCTCGCTCTGGCTCGAGCACAAATTCACCAAGGACCAGCTGCTCGAAATCTATCTCAACCGGGTTTATCTCGGTGCCGGGACCTATGGCGTCGATGCCGCAGCGCATCGCTATTTCGGCAAGTCGGCACGCCAGGTCACGCTTTACGAATCGGCGATCATCGCCGGGTTGTTGAAGGCACCCACCAAGTTCAGCCCTGCCCGTGATCGCGAACGTGCGGCCGCGCGCGCCGAGCAGGTTCTCGCCAACATGGTCGATGCGGGCTTCATCACACAGGATCAGGCGACGACCGCGGCGCAGCAAAGCATACACCTCGCCGACGTGACATCGAGCCGCTCCAACAACCATTATTTCGCCGACTGGATCGTCGAGCAACTCGCCGATTTCGGTGGGATTGCCAATCAGGATCTCACGGTGGTGACAACGCTCGATGCTCGCCTTCAGGCGGCGGCCGAGGCAGCGGTCGCCGAGACATTGGCGCGCGACGGGCAAAAGGCGGCAGCGGGGCAGGCAGCGCTTGTCGCGATGACGCCCGACGGCGCCGTGCGCGCCATGGTCGGCGGCCGCGACTATGGCGGTAGCCAGTTCAATCGCGCAACCCAGGCACTGCGCCAGCCCGGCTCCGCCTTCAAGCCCTTCGTCTATCTTGCCGGGCTCGAAACCGGACTCAAGCCGAGCAATCATTTCGTCGACGGGCCGATCAGCATCGGCAAATGGCAGCCGCACAATTATACGAACCGCTATCTCGGCGACATCACGGTCGCCGACGCATTCGCCCAATCGATCAATACCGTCGCTGTCCAGGTTGAGATGCGCGCCGGCGTGCCGCGCGTCGTAGCCGCGGCGCATCGCGCCGGCATCACCGCCGATCTGACCAACGACGCGAGCCTGGCGCTCGGGACGAGCGAGGTAACGTTGCTCGAGCTGACCGGCGCCTATGCCGTCTTCGCCAATGGCGGCACGGGGGTCTGGCCGCACGGCATCGCCGAGATCCGCGATCGCAAGGGCAAGGTCCTCTTTCAGCGCAGCGGCAGCGGCCTTGGCCGCGTCATTGCCCCGGATATCGCCGCGGAGATGATAGAGCTGATGACCGGCGTGATGACGCACGGGACCGGCAAAAGCGCGGCGCTCGATCGCCCCGCCGCCGGGAAGACGGGAACGACGCAGGATTCGCGCGATGCGCTCTTCGTCGGCTTTACCGCCGATCTCGTTGCCGGGGTGTGGCTCGGCAATGACGACAATTCGCCGATGAACAAGGTGACCGGCGGCACCTTGCCGGCACAGACCTGGAAGGTCTTCATGACGGCGGCGAGCAAGGGCATGCCCGTGCGACCGCTAGCGACCCCGTCGCCAGGGCTGGCGCTGCCACCGGCGATGCCGGAGCCGAGCGGGCCGGTCATGGCGCGCGGCCCGGGTTGGCTCGAATCGCTGTTCGGCAGCACCACCGCCGAGCCCGCACGCAGCGCGGCGCGCGGGAATTCGGCCTGGGCGCCCCCACGCGGCGACACCCGCTAGATCGCGGCGTCGCTAGACGCGGAACAACCGGCCATATCCGGCGACCGGATCGGCATAGCCGGCGATTCGCAACGCGTGCCACGCCATCGCGTGGTTGCTCGACGTCACCGGCTTGCCGAGTTGCGCCTCCACGCGCTCTATGAGAGCGGCAACGCGCAGGCTCGTGCAGGCCACGAAGACGGCATCGACCTGTTTCGCGGCACCCAGCTCGCTAATCGCTGCCTCGAGCGAAGCGGCGGAGATGCGCGCCACCTCGTTGTCGTTGCCGTTGTTGAATGAGCCCATGGCTATGACGGCAATGCCGCGCGCCTCGATGTAGCGGCGCATCGTCTGGTTGATCTCATCGATATAGGGTGTCAGCAGCGCGATCCTGCGCGCCCCGAGAGCGCGCAGTCCGGCGAGGGCGGCGGTGATCGGGGTCGTGCACGGCTTGTCGGGCCACGCCTCGCGCAGCAATGCGAAGACCCGTTCCTTGCCGATCACCATGGCGCCGGAGGTGCAGCCATAGGCGAGGGCATCGAGCGGAATGCCGGGCTTGATGAGCGCGGCGGCGGCGGAGATCCCGCTGGCCATCTCTGCCAGCGTCTCGGGCGTAATGGTCGGCGAGTTGTCGATCCGGCTCTCGTACAAGGCGACGCCGTCGAGGCGCAGCATTTGGTGCCATTCATGCTCGATCGTCTGGTCGGTCGCAAGGACGACGAGGCCGATCGCGGCGCGGTGCGCGATACCGCCGTCGAGAGTAAAGGGAAGCTTCTGCCGATTGACGAGCGTGTCGCTAGGGGCGTCGAGCATGACAATTCTCCCGAAAGTCGGTGCCAGTCTAGCCGGCGGCTTCGGTCAAGCGAAGCGTCATGTTCGCGGCAGCCAGCCGTCGACCATCTGCCTCCAGCAGCGAACGTCGTAACACCTTCGTGTTCGACCGTGAACCGGGCCTAGCGGATTCGGCGGCGAGGGTTCGCCGGCCGTGATATAGTGATCAGATGAAGCGGATCGCACTGCCGCCGGTTCTGCGCAGCCTTTCGGCGCGCCTCCTCGTCCTCACGATGTTCTTCGTGATGCTCGGCGAGGTGATGATTTTCGCGCCTTCGGTCGGACGCTATCGGATAACTTACCTCGAAGGGAAGATCGCGGCCGGTCATCTCGCGGTCCTCGCCGTCGAGGCGACGCCCGACAATGTCGTCAGCCAACCGCTCGCCGACCAGCTTCTCGCCCATGTCGGCGCGCTCGGCGTCGTCCTGCACAAGCGCAACAACATCACCCTGATGATCGACAGCGAGATGCCGCCCAAGGTCGATGCCACCTTCGACCTGCGGGAGGTCCATTTCATGCCGGCCATCCGCGAGGCATTCGTTACCTTGCTGGGTTCGCGCGATCGTGTGCTGCGAGTCCTCGATCAATCGCCCAAGGACCCCAATTCGACCGTCGAGGTGCTGCTATACGAAGAGCCGCTGCGCAAGGAGATGTGGGAGTTCGGCATGCGCATTCTCGAGCTGTCGATAATCATTTCCTTGGTTGCCGCCGCGCTCGTCTTCCTCAGCCTGCAATGGTTGCTGGTGCGGCCGATGCGGCGGATTACCGCGGCGATGACGGCGTTCCGCGCCGATCCCGAGGATGCCAGCCGCGATATCGTGCCAAGCAATCGGACCGACGAGATCGGTGTCGCCCAGCGTGAGCTGGCGGTGATGCAGGGTACGGTCCGCCAAGCCTTGCGTCAGCGCGCCCATCTCGCGGCGCTGGGCACCGCGGTGACCAAGATCAACCATGACCTGCGCGGCATCCTGTCGACCGCGCGGCTGGTCTCCGACGGGCTGGCCGACAGCGCTGCGCCCGAGGTGCGTCGCGTCGTGCCGACGCTGGTTGCGGCCATCGATCGTGCGGTCGCCCTGTGCACGCGCACTCTCGATTTCACCCGCGAGACGCCGCCGCCGCCGGTTCGCGAGCGCTTCGCCTTCACTGCGCTGGTCGACGATGTCGCGCAGGCGCTGGCCGTCACCAATGCCGCCCATCCGGCGCGCAGCGACGATCCGCGCATCCGCAACGAAGTTGCCGCGGAGCTGGTCGTCGCGGCCGATCGCGACCAGCTCTATCGCGTCCTCTTCAATCTGTGCCGCAACGCTTTCGAGGCCGGCGCGCAGCACGTGATGGTAGTCGGAGAGTTGAAAGAGGGCGCCATCGCGATCGAGATCGCGGATGATGGGCCCGGTCTGCCGCCCAAGGCGCGCGACAACCTCTTCCAGCCGTTTACCGGCTCAGCGCGGCTCGGGGGAACTGGTCTCGGCCTAGCCATCGCCCGCGAGCTGATGCGCGCTCACGGCGGCGACATCATCCTGGTCGACAGCACGGCGAAAGGGACAATCTTCCGCCTGACCTTGCCGCGCGAAGCGATGCCGCGCGCCGAACTCGCCCGCCGCGACCGGACATCACGGAGGACGGCGACGGCCTCCGCACGCGCCCGGCAGAGAACCGCGACGCGGTCCTAGATCGCGCCGACCGCTCGCAATTCCGCTTCATAGGCCTGCAAGGTTTCGCCGATCAACGCGGCAATCTCGTCGACCTCTGCCGCCGTGACGATGAGCGGCGGCGTGATCATCAGCCACTCGCCGTATTTGCCGTTCGCGGTGCGACGCGAATAGAGCAGCAAGCCGCGCTCGATGCCGAGCTCGATGATGCGGTAGACGGCTTGACGTTCGGCCGGCAGCATGGCCTTCGTCGCCTTGTCGGCGACGATCTCGATGGCCAGCAACAGCCCCTTGCCGCGGACATCGCCGAGGATCGGGCTCGTCGCCTTGAGCGCCTCAAGGCGAGAGCGCAGCAAGGCACCCATGCGCTCGGCATTCGCCATCAGATTCTGCGCCAGCATCTCGCTCACGACCGCATGGCCGATAGCGCAGGAGAGCGGGTTCGACGCGTAGGTGTGACCATGCAGGAAGCCGCCGGATTCGGCGATCGTCGCGACCATCGCGGCGGGGGCTAGCACGGCGCCCATCGGCGTATAGCCGGCAGCGATGCCCTTGGCGAGCGTCACCAGATCGGGCCGCCCCTCCGGCCAATGGTCGGCGGCGAGGAAACTGCCGGTGCGGCCGGCGCCGCTCATCACCTCATCGTAGATCAGCAGAACACCGTGGCGGTCGCAGATCTCGCGCACTGTGCGATAGTAATGGTCCGGCGCGACCAGCGCACCCGTCGCCAATCCCCCGACCGGTTCCATGATGAAGGCGAGCACGGTCTCGGCGCCCTCGCGGCGGATCGTCCCCTCGAGGGCGGCGGCGCAAACGCGCGCGTAGCTGTCGGCATCGTGGTTCGGCGGCAAGCGGTAGGTGAAGGGTGCCGGGACCTTGGGCATCGCCGGCATCAGAGGCGCGAACATCGCCGCCGCCTGCGGATCGCCGGTCACGGAGGCGGCGCCGAGCGTCGCGCCATGATAACCGGGATCGCGGCCGATCACCTTCCAGCGTGTTGCCTCGTCCTTGGCGACGGCGTATTGGCGGGCCAGCTTGATGGCGGTCTCCGTCGCCTCCGACCCGCCGGAAACGAAATAGGCGCGCTCGAGCCCCGGCCCGGCGAGACCCGTGATGAGGTCGGCGAGCTTGGCGTTGGGCTCGTTCTCGAACACCGCGCGACTGGCGAAGGCGACCTTCTCCGCCTGCTCGATCATGGCCGCGAGGACGCGTTTGTTACCATGGCCGATATTGCTGACAACCGGCCCGGAGGACGCATCGATATAGCGTCGCCCGTCAGTGTCCCACATGTAGATGCCTTCGGCGCGTGCCACCGTCGGCCGCTTGATGGCCCCCTTGCCTTGATAGAACACTTGAATTCCGCCGCCATGCGGCGTCGCTGGAACGGTCGCGGTTCTCTTCATCTCGGGCATGGCGGCTCAATCCAACAGGAACGTTTGCGCCTTCAGATAAGCGCTTTCGGGTAGTGCGGGGTGGACGGGGTGATCGGCATCGGCGCCCGATGTGCGCAGGATGCGGGCGTTGCGGCCGGTATCGGCGATGCCGCGCCTGATCGTCTCGGCGAAGGCCGCCGGCTCGGCATTGTGCGAGCACGAGGCGAGAAAGAGGAATCCGCCCTTGGCGACGATCGCGCCGGCGAGATGGGCGAGTTTGCGATAGCCGCGCAAGCCGGCGCCGACATCCTTCTTGGTCTTGATGAAGGCCGGCGGGTCGGCGATGACGATGTCGAAGCGCTCGTCCTCCTGCGCCAACCGCTCCATCTCGGCGAAGGCTTCGGCGCGGCGAAAGCTGCAGCGCTCGGCGACGCCATTGCGGCTTGCCGCCGCCTTGGCCAGGGCGATCGCTGATTCGGAACGGTCGATGCCGACGACCTCGCTCGCGCCGGCAAGAGCCGCCTGGACGGCGAAGCCGCCGGCAAAGGTATAGAGATCGAGAACCCGGAGGTCGCGCGCCAGGCTGCTCATGAAACGGCGGTTGGCGCGCTGGTCGAAGAACCAGCCGGTCTTCTGCCCACCGAGGAGATCGGCGCCGAAACGGGCGCCGTTCTCGACCAGTTCGACGGGACCGTCGACGGTCCCCTTGGCGACGCGTACTTCGCTGCTCAGTCCCTCCGCGAGGCGGGCCGAGCTGTCATTGCGGAGGACGACGATCTCGGGCGCGAGCACCTGGTCGAGCGCCGCCAGCACATCGACCTCGAGGAGTGCCATCCCGGCGGTGTTGAACTGGCAGACCAGCGCCTTGTCGAAACGGTCGACGACGAGGCCGGGCAGCCCGTCCGCCTCGGCATGGATGAGGCGATAATGCGGCTCGGCGAAGAGCCGCTCGCGCAGGGCGAGGGCACGGCGCAACGTGCGGGCAAGAAAGGTACGGTCGATCTTCTGGGTCGCGTCGCGGCTGAGCAGCCGGGCGCTGACCAGGGGATGGGAGTTGAAGGTGGCGACGCCGAGTCCCTTGCCGTCGGCCTTGCGTACGGTGACCAGCCCCCCGGCGGGCAAGGCCTTGGCCGCCGCATCCATCGCTATCTCGTTGGAATAGATCCAGGGATGCCCCCCTTCGGCACGTTTTTGCCGGCCGGGGAGCAGGGTGATCGTCGGGCGCATCTGGGGGTCATCGGTCATGGCGGCGCAGCATAACGGCAACCTGCCACGCCGTAACCCCTCGATCTCGGTCACGAAAGTGGAGCGCTTGCGACCCTCAATAGCCAAGCGCGGCGCCGGCCGGGCGGCGTGCGTCGTTGGCGCCGTAGAGCACGCCCGGCTTGACGCCGCCACCATGGGTCGAATCATCGCCGCCGGATTCCGCCGCCGTGCCGCTCACCGATTGCGGCCCCACCAGGATCGCCTCGGCAGCGCCCCAGGGGGCCTGCTCGGTGATCTTGTAGCCCCTCTCGGTGAGCAGGCGAGCGGTATCGGCCGACAGCGCGAAAGGCTCGGCATAGATCACGTCAGGCAGCCATTGATGATGGATGCGGGGCGCGTTGACGGCTTCGCTGAACGTCATGCCGTGGTCGACCACGTTGGAGATCGTCTCGAGAACGACGGTGATGATGCGCGGGCCGCCCGGGCTGCCGACGACCATGAAGACATTGCCGTCGCGCAGCACGATCGTCGGGCTCATCGAGCTCAGCGGCCGTTTCCCCGGCTCGATGGCGTTGGCCACACCTTGGACGAGACCGAACATATTCGCCGCGCCGGGTTTGGCGGCGAAATCATCCATCTCGTTGTTGAGGAAGAAGCCGGTGTTGCCGGCAATGATCTTGGCGCCGAAATAGGAGTTGATCGTATAGGTCACGGCGACGGCGTTGCCCGCCTTGTCGACCACCGCATAATGCGTGGTGTTGGTGCCTTCATGCGGCGGTTTGCCGGCAGCGACGGCGGCGGAGGGCGTCGCCTGACGATCGTCGATGCTGGCGCGAATCGCCGCGGCATGGCTTTCCGACAACAGAAGATCGAGCGGGTTGGCAACGAAGGCGGGATCGCCGAGATAGGTATTGCGGTCGACATAGGCGTGGCGCATCGCCTCGACCATGAAGTGGATGCCCCGCGCCGAATGAAAGCCGAAATCGCCGACCTTGTAGGCTTGCAGGATGTTGAATATCTCGCAGAGCGTCGTCCCGCCGGAGCTCGGCGGCGGCGCCGAGAGAATGGTCACGCCGCGATAGGCGCAGCGCAGCGGCGCCGTCTCCTCGACCGTGTACTGTTCGAGATCGGCTTGCGCCAGGATGCCGCCTTGCGCCTGGCTGGCAGCGACGATCGCGGCCCCGAGCGGGCCGTGATAGAGCACATCGGGCCCGTCCTTGGCGAGCGTCTCGAGCGTCGCAGCCAGCGCAGTCTGGACCAACCGATCGCCCGCGCGATAAGGCTTCCCGTCCTTGAGGAACGTCGCGGCGATGTTCGGCTCTTCGGCGAAGGCTTTTACTCCGGTGTCGAGGATGTCGACATCACCCTGGCCGAGGACGAAGCCCTCCGCGGCGAGACGGATCGCCGGCGCCATGATCTCCGCCCGGCTCATCGTGCCGTAGCGACGCTGCGCAGTATCGAGGCCGAGCGGTGAGCCAGGGACGCCGACGGCGAGATAGCCGCGCGTGCTGCGGCCCGGCACCACATTTCCGTCGGCGTCGAGATACATCGTCGCGCTTGCGGCGAGCGGCGCCTTCTCGCGAAAATTCAGGAAGACGTCGTGGCCGTCGGCGAGGTGGATGGTCATGAAGCCGCCGCCACCAAGATTGCCGCAGCACGGATGGACGACGGCGAGGGCATAGCCGACGGCAACTGCGGCATCGACGGCATTGCCGCCCGCCGCCAGGACGTCGACGCCGACCTCGGCGGCGAGGCGCTGCTCCGCCACGACCATGCCGTTCTGTGCCGCGGTCGGCGGCAGCGTCGCGGCGTGCGGGCTATCGGCGACGATGGTGACGGCGATAACCGCGCCGACCAATCTCGCCACCGTCTTGCGCTGTTGCCTTGCCGTCATGCTTCTCATACCGCTATCCGACGCAGCGACGATAGCGCAGCGGCCGAGGTGGTGGAAGCGCGCGGCGCGGCCGCCATGTCACGGCAGTTGCCGGCAGCGGGTCACGGTGTCACTCTCGTGCCATGCTGCGACCCGGTCCGTGCAATCTGATCACCGATGTCGACGGCATCCGCGTCGGCAATGCCGAGGATCATCAAGCCTGGACCGGCGTTACCGTCATCCTGCCGGACGAGCCGGCGGTCGCCGCGGTTGATGTGCGCGGCGGCGCGCCGGGAACGCGCGAGACCGACGCGCTTGGCCCGACCTGCCTCGTCGACGCCGTCCATGCCGTGGTGCTGAGCGGCGGCTCGGCCTTTGGGCTGGATGCCGCCGGGGCAGTAGCGGCGGAGCTGGGCGCGCGCGGCATCGGCTTTGCCGTAGGTACGGCGCGCGTGCCGATCGTACCATCCGCCATTCTCTTCGACCTGCTCAATGGTGGGTCCAAGGATTGGGGCGCCGAGCCGCCTTATCGTGCACTTGCGCGGGCCGCCCTCGCCGCGGCGGAGAAGGCCGGATCCGGCAATTTCGTGCTCGGCAATAGTGGCGCCGGTGCCGGCGCCAAAGCCGGTCGGCTGAAGGGCGGTCTGGGCAGCGTCTCGACCGTGCGCGAGGACGGGCTGCAGATCGGCGCGCTCATCGCCGTCAATCCGCTCGGCAGCGTCGTCATGCCCGACTCGGGCTGCTTCTGGGCCTGGCCGTTCGAGCAAGGCGGCGAATTCGGCGGCCGCGCGCCGCCAGCGCAGGGCATGCCGCTCGACGCCCATATCGAATCCGTGCCGCCGACGGCGGCGCGGCCGGGAGCGAACACCACGATCGGCGTCGTCGCCACCAACGCCGTGCTCAGCAAGGTCGAGGCGCAACGCCTCGCGATCATGGCCCAGGATGGTCTGTCACGGGCCATCCGCCCGTCGCATACTCCCTTCGACGGTGACACGCTCTTCGTCCTGGCGACTGGCCGCCATGCGCTTGCCGAGCCGCGCGCGCAAACGCTTGCTCTGCTCGGTGCGCTTGCCGCCGATTGCGTCGCTCGAGCGGTGGCGCGCGGCGTTCATGCCGCGGCGGCGCTCGGACCCTGGCCGTGCTGGCGCGACCAATACGGCCCGGCGCGTTGATTGCTCGCCGGAGTGTCGGCCGGTATCCTTATCCCTCCCACCGCCTTTGGAACGACGACTATGCACCGATCAGCCGGCTTTCTCGTCGCGCTTCTCCTCATCCTACTCGTCGCCCTGCCGGCGGCGGCGGCGCCGCGCGACCGCATCGTCGTCGGTATGGTGCTGGAGCCGCCGCATCTCGACCCGACCCAGAGTCCGGCGGCGCCGATCAAGGAGATCCTCTACGCCAACGTCATGGAAGGGTTGACGCGAATCGACCAGAAGGGCGCGATCCTGCCCGATCTCGCCGAGAGCTGGATGGTCGCGCCGGACGGGCTTGCCTATACGTTCAAGCTGCGCTCCGGCGTGAAATTCCACGATGGTGCGCCATTCTCGTCCGCCGACGTCAAGTTCACCATGGAGCGCGGCGCCGCGCCCGACTCGGTCAACAATCTCAAGCGGTCGCTCTTCGAGAAGATTACCGCCGTCGAGACGCCTGATGCGCAGACCGTCATTCTTCGCCTCGCCAAGCCGGATTATCTCCTGCTTTACCGCGTCGGGCTCAGCGAGGCGGTCATCTTCTCGCCGTCGAGCGCGGCCAACGCCAAGGCCAATCCGGTGGGTACCGGGCCGTTCAAATTCGTACGCTGGAGCAAGGGCGACCGGCTTGAGCTGACGCGCTTCGCCGACTACCGCGAGCCGGACAAGACCGGGCTCAAGGACATCGTCTTCCGCTTCATCGCCGATCCGGCGGCGATCGTCGCTGCGATGCTGTCGGGCGATGTCGATGCGTTTCCCAACGGCATTCCGCCGGAGAACATTCCGCAGTTCCAGGCGGATCCACGCTTCACTGTCAAAATCGGCCAGACCGAGGGCAAGACGCTGCTTGCGATCAACAACGGCAAGAAGCCGTTCGACGATGTCCGCGTCCGGCGTGCCATCGCCCATGCGCTCGACCGCAAAGCGATCATCGACGGCGCGATGTTCGGCTATGCCCTGCCGATCGGCAGCCATTTCTCGCCGCTCGACCCCGGCTACGTCGATCTCACCAGGCGCTACCCCTACGATGTCGAGAGGGCCAAGGCGCTGCTCGCCGAGGCCGGCTTACCCGACGGCTTCAGCGCCACGCTGAAGCTGCCGCCGCCCTCCTATGCGCGGCGCAGCGGCGAGATCATCGCGCAGCAACTGGCTGCGGTCGGCATCAAGGTGACGATCGAGCCACTGCAATTTCCGCAATGGCTCGCCAATGTCTTCAGCAACAAGGAATACGATCTTACCATCATCAGCCATACCGAGCCGCTCGACATCGACATCTACACGCGCCCCGAATACTACTTCAACTACAAGAACCCGAAATTCAACGCGATCATCGCGACCATCCCGACGACGCCGGACGATGCCGGCCGCAACCGGCTCTATGGCGAGGCCCAGCGCATTCTCGCCGAAGATTCAGTGAACGGGTTCCTCTTCCTGCTGCCGAAGCTCGCCGCCTGGAACAAGGACATCACCGGCTTGTGGGAGAACAGCCCCGTTCAGGCGATCGATTTGACCCAGGTCGGCTGGCAGAAATAGGTGGCGTCAGCGTCGCGCGATCGGCGGCATGAATTGCGGCTCGATATCCCAAGGAAAGAGAATCCACGTGTCCTGGCTCACCTCCGTGACGAAGCTGTCGACGAGCGGCCGGCCGGCTGGCTTGGCATAGACGGTGGCGAAATGCGCCTTCGGCAGAAGCTGGCGGACGACGCGGGCGGTATGCCCGGTATCGACCAGATCGTCGATGATGAGATAGCCCTCGCCATCGCCGTCGCCGACGATCCCCTTCAGGATGGTGACGTCTCCCTTCACGCCGCCACCCTCGGCGCGGTCCTGATAGCTGGCCACGCACACCGTATCGACAAGCCGTATGTCGAGTTCGCGGGCGACGATTGCCGCGGGGACCAGGCCGCCGCGGGTGATCGCGACGATGCCTTTCCAGGGACCGAGCTCGACCAGGCGCCAGGCGAGCGCCTTGGCATGGCGGTGCAACTCGTCCCAGCTTACCGGGAAGGTCTTGGCGGGGACGGGACCGGTCGTTGGCGGGTTGCTCATGTCGTGCGTTGCTCGCTCGCCGTCAGGAAGCAGCCATTGATCCGCCAGCTGCCGTCCGGTTGGCGTTGCATGACATAATGGGCGAGCGCCGGCACGCCGTCCGGCCCGACGAGCTCTACGCGTTGGATAATGTTGCCGTCCACCGTCTCGATCTCGCCGAATTGCACGTCGCGTGGCCGATAAACCACCTGATAACCGCTGCGCACCATGCGCATGAAATTGCCCGAGGACTGGAATTGCTCCTGGATCGTCGGCGACGCGAGGCGGAATACCGCGCTTTCGTCGTCGCGCTGAAAGGCGGCGAGCTGCTCCTCGATGACGGCGCGGATCGCTGCACGATCGGCGGTGCCAACGGTTGCCCCTTCGTCAGCGCGCACTGGCTGGACCAGCACGATGAGGAGGCCGATGAGCGGAAGGACGCGCATGACGAGGCCTCCCTATCGCGGATAGATCCGCACCTCGTTGCCGGAGGCATCGGCGAACGTACGCGCCGAGAGACGCAAGCGGTCGGGCGGGAGGCCCATGCTGGTGAGCGACTGGACGACACTCTCGATGTTGCGCTTGGCGGCAGCGGCGCTCGAGGCGGCCGCCCCTGGCGGGGATACCGCGACGACGTCGAAGGCGACATCCGGGCGCCGCTCGAGCGCCTCGTTGACGGCGCCGAAGAGCTGCTCCTCATAGGCGACGTCCGGGCGGTCGAACCGGATGGTGACGAGGGCGGGCCCGCTGCCGGCGGTGACGGCGGGTCGCGCCGTCGGGGAGGCGGTCCGCCCCAGGGTGATCGCCGGGCCGAGCGCGGCGAGCCGACGATGCGCCGCGGCGACGAAGAGGTTGCGGCTGGCGATCTCGCCGCTGACCTGCGAGACGAGCCGATCGACATTGACGCTGACGCGATTGGCATCGCGCTCGAGCAGGGCAAGCTGGCGGTGTTCCTGCTCGCTCACCCCCGGCTGACCGCCCGCCGCCCGCACGGATTGGAGGATGTAGCTGACCAAGGCGGCGTCGCTCGTCGACCAAGTCGAGACGTTGGTGAGGCGCGCCATGTCCTCGCTGGTGCGGTTGATCTGGTTCTGCGCGTCGTTCCAATCGGTGAGGAGCTGCGGGTCGTTGGGCGTGGTGCGTGATTTGAGCTTTGTTTCGATACCCTCGGCGCGCGTGTCGAGGTTATTGGCCGCTTCGTCGAGCCGCCGACGGATATCGTCGAGTTGGCGCGTCTGCTCTGCAACCTCGCCCTCGAGACGCTGCAACTGCGCGCGCAGCTCTCCCATCTTGCCCCCGACCACCGGGCTCGCCGCCGGCACACCGGCGGCGAGCGTCGATGCGCTCGTCACTCCGCCTGCCGCCGGTTGCGGCGCGGTTGCGGCGGCGGCAGGAGTAGGACCGCGGGGATCCTCTCCCGATAGCGACGGCCACAGCGTGTCGTTGGCGAAGGAGCAGGCGGAGAGCAGCAAGAGGAGGGTGAACGCCGGGTGGCGTAGTTGCGATGGCGACATGATGGTTCCTAACGCACCCCGGACGATCGATGGCAGGGACGGCAAATCAGGACGCCGAGTGCCCACGGCTACGCGCTGCCGCGCCGTGGCGCGATCCTACGCACCACCCGCCCAGGGAACAAGCCCTCTCGCGCAGGCCCGCCGCGGCGAGGCGGGCGGCTAAAGAGGCAGCCGACCGGCGGCATTCGGGCCTTGCCATGTCAAAGCGATCCGAGTAGGTTCCGCCGCCTCACCGGGCACCTCTGTTGCGTCCGGTGTGGCTTGGCGCCCGTAGCTCAACTGGATAGAGCACCAGACTACGAATCTGGGGGTTGGGAGTTCGAGTCTCTCCGGGCGCGCCATTTCTTTCAAAGACTTATGAAAACCACAATCCTCTGGCCATAACAGGGGTCATCAGTTGCCTGCCTGCGAGATCCCGGTTTCGGACCGGCCATCGCGTGAGCGTCGCCTGCGGCGAACCGCCGCTTCCATCGCGCTCTATGCGGCACATGCCTCGCTCGATCCCGCGGAGAATGTCAGATGCAAAATGGCAAGATCAATGCATGGGTGGCGATCGCCGGATTCGTGGTCCTCGCAGCCGGCCTCGGACTGGAAGGGATTGCTCTCTATGCGACCTACGGCGATCCCGGCTTCAGCAACATCTCCAGCGACCGGCGATCGATCGAGCGGCCGGAACCGATGACGCGCTTCCTCTCGGATCGGACTGGCTGATCCTGCCACGGCGGCGGGCCTCCAGCGAATTGGCTGCGGCACAATCCCGCCATCTGCGGCGCTAGCGCCGCAGATGGCGGATCAACAGCGCCGCGCCGATCAGCAGGACGACACCCAACCAGGAAATATCGAAACTGAAGGCGTCATGGGCGACGGAAACGTAAAGCGCGCGGCCCTTCAGGAACGTCCATAGCGCATCCATATATCCCCTCTCGGCGGCTCAGCCGACTAGCGTCCCGCCGCGATATGGCGAAGGTGGTTGGCAAGGTGGGCCGTGTCCAGGCTCTCCATAGGTGTCCGGCCACCGCCAGCGAATTTTCGCCTTTCCTGCATCTCTCAACTTGCATGACCGGGCTGTGCGCGTTAAGTACGAAAATGAGCCGAATGAGGTGCCCTTCATGCGCCCTGCGAGCGGAGGAAACATGAGCGAGCGGCGTCCGTGGTACGCCATTCTCTACGTACAGGTGTTGATCGCGATCGCGCTCGGCGTCATGCTTGGGCACTGGTACCCGGGTATCGGTAAGGCGATGAAGCCGCTCGGCGATGCCTTCATCGCTCTCATCAAGATGATGATCGCCCCGGTGATCTTCTGCACCGTCGTGCACGGCATCGCCTCGATGAGCGATCTCAAGAAAGTCGGGCGCGTCGGACTCAAGGCGCTGCTCTATTTCGAGGTCGTCTCGAGCATAGCGCTAGTCATCGGCCTTCTCGTCGGCGAGATCGTCCAGCCTGGCAGCGGGTTCAATATCGATGCCGCCACGCTGAACGCCGGGGATGTGGCGAGCTATGTCACGCGTGCCAAGGAGGAAAGCATCGTCGCGCACCTCATGGCGATCATCCCAAACACCTTCGTCGACGCCTTCGCCAAGGGCGACCTCCTTCAGGTCCTGCTGGTCGCCATCCTCACCGGCTTCGCCATATCGCGTCTCGGTGCCGTCGGCGCCAGCGTCGCCAGCGGCATCGACAGCGCCGGCAAGGTGTTCTTCCGCATCATCGGCATGATCGTCCGCGTCGCTCCGATCGGCGCCTTCGGCGCGATGGCCTTCACCGTCGGCGCGTTTGGTCTCGGTTCGCTGTGGAGCCTGCTCAAGCTCATCGTCACTTTCTATGGCACCAGCCTGCTTTTCGTTCTCCTCGTGCTCGGCGCCATCGCGCGTGTCAGCGGCTTCTCGATCCTGCGCTTCCTCGCCTATATCAAGGACGAGCTCTTGATCGTGCTCGGCACGAGCTCGTCGGAGACCGTCCTGCCGCACATGATCCAGAAGATGGAGCGGCTTGGCGCCTCGAAATCCGTCGTCGGGCTGGTGATCCCGACCGGCTATAGCTTCAATCTCGACGGCACCAACATCTACATGACGTTGGCGACGCTCTTCCTCGCACAGGCGACGAACACGCCGCTGACGCTGGGTCAAGAGCTCACCATTCTTCTGATTGCAATGCTGACCTCGAAGGGCGCTTCCGGTGTTACCGGCGCCGGCTTCGTCACGCTCGCCGCGACTTTGACGATCATCCCCGACATCCCGATCCAGTCGCTTGCGCTGCTGGTCGGCATAGACAAGTTCATGAGCGAATGCCGCGCCCTGACCAATCTGATCGGCAACGGCGTCGCCACCATCGTGGTCAGCCGCTGGGAGGGCGAGCTCGATCGCGACAGGCTTCATGAGGCGATGAAGCATCCGGTCGAATTGGGCGAGGCGCTCGAGGCCGAAGCGGTATAGCGTTCATCTATGTCGGCAACGGGATGAACTCGCTGTCGCCGGGGACGGCGGGGAAGCGCCCGGCCTGCCAATCGGCCTTGGCCTGCTCGATACGGTCCCGCGAGCTGGAAACGAAATTCCACCAAATTTGACGGGGCTCGTCGAGCGGCGCACCGCCCAGCAGCATCAGCCGGACAGGCGACCGCGCGGTGACGATGATCTCCGTCGCCGGGCGAAGAACCAGCAGCCGGCCCGGCGCGAATTCCTCGTCCGCGATTGCCACCGTGCCGTCGACGAGATAGAGCGCGCGCTCCTCTGGCTCGTGCGGAATGGCAAGCCGCGCGCCGGCATCGAGCGCGATATCGGCATAGAGCGTCTCGGAGAAGGTGCGAACGGGGGAACGGGCGCCGAAAGCCGCGCCGATCAGCAGGCGCACATGCTTGCCCTCGCCGGCGAGGATTGGCAGCGCGGTGGCGCCGTGATGGGCGAAGCCGGGCGTGGTCTCCTCGGCCTCCTTCGGCAGGGCGACCCAGGATTGGATGCCGGCGAGCCTGCCTCCGGCCGCCCGCACGACCGGGCCGGTGCGTTCGGAATGCGCGATGCCGCGGCCGGCGGTCATCCAGTTGATCTCGCCGGGCCGGATCTCCTGGACGGAGCCGAGCGTGTCGCGATGCAGTATCTCGCCGTCGAAGAGATAGGTCACGGTGGCGAGGCCGATATGGGGGTGCGGCCGCACGTCGATGCCAGTACCGGGATCGAAGACGGTGGGGCCCATCTGATCGAAGAAGACGAAAGGGCCGACCATCCGCCGCTCGATGGCGGGCAGCACTCGCCTGACCGTGAAGCCGCCGAGATCGCGGCTGTGCGGCATGACGATGGTTTCGAGCGAGCTCGGGGCGATCGGCGACGTCATCCATTTCCTCCTATTGGTCAGAGCTCGATCAGCATGGGTGCGAACCAGCCGATGAGAGCGAGGCCCAGTGCGACGAGGCCGAGCGCGGCCGAGATGATCTCGAGCAGCACGATCTCGGTGATGATCGCCGCCGAGGCCATGACGATCGCCAGCTGCAAGGCGGCCGAGCTGTATTCGAACTCGTGATAGATGGTCAGCTTGTGGTCGCGCAGCTCGGTCGTCGTCTTGGCGCGCTCGGCGAGTTCTTTGCGGCCCTCCTTGCTGGTGGGGTCCGATTCGTAACGGTCCGCCGTCTTCCGCCATGCGGCCAGCTGCTTCGTGCGGGCGTCCGCCAGCTCCAGCGTACCATCTACCGGCAGGAGCTGCGCGCTTTCGATGGCGGTGCGCAGCACGGTGGAGCGGATCGTCTTCGCCTGATAGAACGCCCAGAGATCGTTGGCCTCGATGTTGTAGGCGATCGAGGCGGTCTGCGCGTGCTTGCCCGCCATCTCCGAGATCGCCAGCAAGGCGGCGAGGACGATGATGATCAGGGCGGCGCGCTTGTTGTGCTTCTGGTGGGCCTCTTCGATTTTCTCGTACGTCTCTTGCGCTTCCAAGACGATCCTCCGGATCAAGGTGCCTGCGGGATTTCCGGTTGCGGCGGTGCCGGCCGAGTGGCTTGACGCCTGCCGAACAAGTTACGGACGACGACATAGAATATCGGGGTGAAGATCAGGCCGAAAGCGGTAACGCCGAGCATGCCGAAGAAGACGGCGGTGCCGAGCGATTGCCGCATCTCCGCCCCGGCTCCGGTGGCGATGGCGAGCGGTACCACGCCGAAGATGAAGGCAAGCGAAGTCATCAGGATCGGGCGCAACCGCGTGCGTGCCGCCTGCACGGCGGCGGCGATGCGCGCCTCGCCGGAATCTTCGGCCTGCTTGGCGAACTCGACGATGAGGATCGCGTTCTTGGCCGCGAGGCCGATGAGGACGACGAAGCCGACCTGCGCCAGGATATTGACGTCCATGCCGCGGAGGAGCAGGCCGCTGACCGCGGCGAGCAGACACATCGGCACGATCAGGATGACGGCGAATGGTAGCGACCACATCTCATATTGCGCCGCGAGCACGAGGAAGACGAAAACGACCGAGGCACCAAAGACGAAGAGCCCGCTATTGCCGGCGAGGCGCTCCTGGTAGGCAAGCTCGGTCCATTCATAGCCGAAGCCGTCGGGAAGGTGCTCGGCGGCGAGACGTTCCATCGTCGCGATGCCGTAACCGGTCGAGAAGCCGGGCGTGGTATTGCCCTGCAATTCGGCCGACGGATAAAGATTGTAGCGCGGCACGCGATAGGGGCCGGTGATGTCGCGGAACTGGGCGACCGAGCCGATCGGCACCATGTCGCCGTTGCGGTTGCGCGTCTTCAGATTGGTGATGTCATGGACGGTGCTGCGGAAGGGCGCATCGGCCTGCGCCGTCACCCGGTAGGTGCGGCCGAGATAATTGAAATCGTTGACATAGGCCGAGCCGAGATAGACTTGCAACGTCTCGAACACAAGGCTGGGCGAGACGTTCAGCATCTCCGCCCGCACCCGATCGATATCGGCGTAGACCTTCGGCGTGCGGGTGTTGAACAGCGAGAAGATGCCGGTCAGCCCAGTCGTCTGGTTCGCCGCGGCGGCGACTTCCTGCGTTGCTGCCTCAAGCGCCGGCAGGCCTCGTCCCCGCTTGTCCTGTATCATCATCTTGAAGCCGCCGGCATTGCCGATACCGCGCACCGGCGGCGGCGGGATGACGATGATGAAGGCCTCCTGGATCTCGCTTAGCCGATTGCGCAGCGTGGCGATCATGCGGTCGGCGCTGAGGCCCTTGGCCGCGCGTTCCTGGAAGGGCACCATCGGCACGAAAATGGCG
>DATAQP010000508.1:0-14575 GCA_036264595.1 Allostellaceae bacterium | reverse complement strand
GATGTTTCCTTTCCTGCTGCCATCCTCGAGCGACCCGCGCAGCAGCCTGACGGTGTGGGATTCCTCGAGCAGCCGCCTCACGCTGTGGATCATGCTGATCGTCACGGCGATCTTCCTGCCGCTGATCCTCGGCTACACGAGCTGGGCGATGCGGGTGATGCGCGGCAAGGTCACGCTCGCCCATGTCGAGCACGGCGAGGATCTCTACTAGGGAAACGGTTTCGGCGAGGAGAGCGACGCATGTGGTATTTCAGCTGGGTGCTCGGCCTCGGTCTCGCTTGCACCTTCGCCGTCCTCAACGCCATGTGGTTCGAGCTCGTGGAACCCGGGGACGAGGAGGACGATCGGCCGCCGCGCTGACCGGCGCGGCGGCAACGCTCAATGCGATAGCAGGACCGGCAGGCGGCTCGAGCCGACCACCTGCGCGGTCGCGCCGCCGAAGATCATCTCGCGCCACGGGGCATGGCCATAGCCGCCCATGACGAGAAGATCGGCACCCTGATCGCGCGCCGAAGCGAGCAGCGCCTCGCCCGTCTTGACGCCCTTGATCGGCGACACGTGATGGGCGACGGCCGCGATGCCGTGCCAGCCGAGATAGGTAGCGAGCTCAGCGTCGGACAACGACTCGTCGTCCTTGCCGACCGAGAGGATATGAACCGCGCGTGCCTCGACAAGGAAAGGCAGCGCCCCGGATACGGCGCGCGCCGCCTCGGGCGAGGCGTTCCAGGCGATGGCGACGATCTCACCGATCGGCACCAGCGCCCGCGCCGGCGCGAGCAGCACCGGCCGCCCGCCATGGACGACCGTCTCGTCGAGCGTGTCGCTATGCGGCTTTTCGGTGACGCGGCCGGACTGGCCGAGGACGACGAGATCGTTGAGGCGGGCGCGCTGCGGCACGATCGCCGCGGCCTGCCCGACCTCCTCGCGCCAGGACGCCGAAGGAAGCGGGGCCGAGGTGCCGCCGGCAGCCGCCTGCCCAGCGCTGAGCGGCTTGTCGCGGAATGGGAACCCGTGGCGGGCAATTGCAGCGTCGAACACGGCGCGCGCCTTGATCGCATTGTCCTCGCCCTCGCGCTGCGCCAGCTCGATGAGCTCGGCGGCAACCGGCGTCGAGATGTCCTGGCCGAGCAGCGGCAAGGCGTCGGTCGGGTCGGCGCGGACATGCAACCCATCGACATGCGCCCCGAAACGCAGCGCCAGCCGGCAGGCGGTCTCGATGGCGCCTTCGCTGGAGGAACCGCCGCTGAGCGGCGCGAGGATGGTGCGGATCGCCATGACATGACCTTTCCAGCAAGGGGCGCCACCAAGAGACGGGACCAGCTTAGACCCCCGCCCCACACCCCGCCAACAGATTGCGAACATCGCGGCCGTTCGCCAGCCCGCAGCCGTTGAAGCCGCGCACCCGGTAGCGCCGGTCGAGGAGCAGGATAGAGAGGACGGTCGCCTAAGCGGCTGCAGCGGTCACGCCGCCTCTCGCCGGAAGCGGGCCGTCACGGCGGCGAGCGCCACCTGGCCGTCGCTGGCGATCTCGGCGGCGACGGCCCTCGCCGCCGCAAGATCGCCGCCCCGGCAGGCGGTGCCCAGCCGGACGGCAGCAGCCTCGAGCCGGCAGGCGCCGAAATTCCCCGCCGTGCTGACCAAATCATGCGCGATCGCCTGGAGTCCGGCGAGATCGCCCGCGGTCGCCAGCGTCGCGACGTCGGCAACGCGCGTCGCCGTCGCCTCGAGCCACATCTTGACCAGCGTGGCGAATTCCTCCCCCGACATGAGATCGATCACGTTGCCGATGCGGCTCTCATCGAGCACCGGCAGTGTCGGCGCCGCCAGCGCCGATATCGGCACGGCGATGGCCGGATCGGGACGGCGCCGCTGAACCCAGCGACCGACCATGGCGAGAAACTCCCTGGGATCGATCGGCTTCGAGACGTAGTCGTCCATCCCGGCGGCGAGATAGTCATCCCGGGCGCCCGCCATGGCATGCGCCGTCATGGCGATGATCGGCACGCCGGCCTTGTCCGACGAGAGCGCCCGAATGCGCTGCGTCGCCTGCAACCCGTCGCAGCGCGGCATCTGCACATCCATCAGTACGGCGTCGTAATCGGCCCGCCGTATCGCCGCCAGCGCCTCGACGCCGTCGAGGGCGGTATCGACGTCATAGCCGGCCTTGCGCAAATAGCCGACCGCGATGCGCTGATTGATCAAATTGTCCTCGGCAAGGAGAACGCGTTTGCCGGCCCCGCCGGTCGGCGGGCTCGCCCGTCCGCACTCGAGCCGTTCCGGCACCGCCGCGGGATCGAAGAATCGCGTCAGGCAGTGAAGCAGATCACGACGATGGACCGGCTTGAGCAAAATGGCGTCAAAACTGCCACGAATCGCGGCATCCTGCTCGCGGCGCAGCGCCGACGACGAGGTCAAGACCAGCTTCGCCCCTGCAAGCGCGGGAAGCGCACGGATCGACTGCGCCAGCATGGCGCCGCTGACGCTCGGCATTCGATGATCGATGACCACCACGCCATAGGCCTCGCCGGCATCGGCCGAGCGCTGCAGCTCGCGAAGCGCCGCGACGGCATCCGCTGCTTCGGCGACGCGCAAGCCGAATCCTTCGAGCTGGCCGCGGCAGATGCGTCGATCGATCTGGGTGTCGTCGACGATCAAGGCGCGCAGCCCGGCGAGCCGGCTCGATACCCTCTCCTCCGTCGCGGCATCCAATGCCGCGGCGAGCGGGACGGTGAGGCGGAAGGTCGAGCCGAGACCTTCCTCGCTCTCGACCTCGATCGAGCCGCCCATCAGTTCGGCGAGCTGCTTGGAGATCGCCAGGCCGAGCCCGGTGCCGCCGAAGCGCCGCGTGATCGAGTTGTCGGCTTGGCTGAATTTTTCGAACAGGCGCTCGCGCGCCGCCGCCGAGATGCCGATGCCGGTGTCGATGACCTCGAAGCGCAACATCTCATCGTCTCCGCCGCCCCCAGCATCGATGCGGCTGACCTGGATCGTCACCGAGCCGCTGGCGGTAAACTTCATCGCATTGCCGACGAGATTGGTGAGCACCTGCCGCAGCCGCGTCGGGTCGCCGCGGAAGCTGCCGCGCGCCAGCGGCGACACGAAGGCGCCGAGCGCCAGCCCCTTCTCGCGCGCCTGCGGGGCGAGGACGTCGATCACGCCGTCGACAATCTGCTCGAGATCGAAATCGATGCTCTCGATATCGATGCGCCCGGCCTCGAGCTTGGAAATGTCGAGGATGTCGTTGAGGATCGACAGCAACCCTTCGGCGGATTGGCGTACGGCCTCGGCCTGCGAGCGCTGTTCGGGATCGAGCTCGGTGTCGAGGAGCAGATTGTTCATGCCGAGAATGCCGTTCATCGGCGTCCGGATCTCATGGCTCATGCTCGCCAGGAACGCCGATTTCGTCTCGCTCGCCGCCTCGGCGGCCGTCTTCGCGACGGCGAGATCCTCGGTGAGCACGACGAGATCGGCGGATTGCTGCTCGAGCCGCTTGCGCACCTCGTCGCGCTCCAGCTCGCGCCGCTTCTGCTCGGTGATGTCGGTGCGGATGCCGACCCAGCCCCCGAAGGATGTCTGACGCATGCTGGCGAGCACCCAGCGCCCGTCGCCGAGCTGGCGCTCATAGACGCACGGGCGGCCGATCGCCGCAAACGACGACACCGCGAAGACGGCGGGATCCCCGACCGCGCCATATTGCCCGTTGCGCGCGCCACCCTCGATAATCTCGACCAGCGACGTGCCGGGCACCAGGAACTCGGCGCTCAAGGCAAACATTTCGCGGTAGCGGGTATTGCACATGACGATCCGCCACTCGGCATCCCACAGGACGAAGCCGTCATTGATGCTCTCGACCGCATCGAGCAGGCGCGCCTCGGCCTCTTTGCGCTGGCTGATGTCGCGCGACGTCGAGATAATCTCGACAGGGACCTTCGTCACGCCGTCCCGCACGATGCGGTAGCTCGTCTCGATCCAGGCATAGCTGCCGTCCTTGCGGCGCGTCCGGTGCACGAGGGTACAATCCTCCTTCCCGGCCCGCATGTCGTCCAACACCGCGGTCATGGCGGCGCGATCGTCCGGATGGGCGAGGTCGATGGCGCTCGCGCCAACCAGCTCGTCGGGCTCCCAGCCGAGCACGAAGCGGCTGGCCGGCGAGACGTAGTACCGCACGCCGTCCAAGCCGACGCGGATGATGATATCGCCGGAATTGTCGGCCAAGAGCCGGTACAAGGTTTCGCTCTGGCGCAAATCCTGCTTGGCCTGCTCGCCGAGCCTGATGTGCCTGGCGAGGAATCCGCCGAGCAGCAGTACGACGACGAGCAGGCCGCCATCGGCGCTGAGATGCAGCATGGCGTGGGCGCGCCAATCGACGAGGATGTCCTCCTCGGCGAGCGCGATGGAGACGACGAGCGGCAGCGCGTCGAGATAGCGGTAACTGACTTGGCGTACGATGCCGTCGATCAGCGAGGCGTTGCGCACCGTTGCGGCCGGCCGACCGGCGACGCGCGTTGTGAAGATCGGTGCCGCCGCATATTGCCTGCCGATATTTGCCGGGTCGAACGGACGGCGGACCAGGATCGTCGAGTCGTCCGAATAGAGACCGATGACGCCGTGCTCGCCGATATTGTAGGTGTCGTAGTGGTGCTGAAAGAACTGCGGATCGACGGCGGCGGCGGCGATGCCGGCAAAGGTGCCGTCCGCCTGCCTGATGCCGCGGGTGACGACGATGGTGGCCTTTCCGCTGTTGCGACTGATGATCAGCGGGTCGATATGCAGCACGTCATCGGGATGCTCGCGATGGAAGATGAAATAAGGGCGATCCGAGTTGTTGATATCGTGCCGGAGGACGGGCAGCGACGTGATCCGCCACTTGCCCGCTTCATCGAGAATGGTGAGCTCGCGGATTTGCGGCAATTGGTCGACCCGCGCCGCCATCAGCCGGTGCAGCCGGTCGTCGAACCCGGGTGTTCCGCCATCGTGCTGAACGCGCTCGATGAGACCCGAGAGGACGAGATCAACCTCGACGATCGATAGCTCGGCATGCTGCGCCAGCGACCGGGCCATGTTCTGGCCGGCGATCCGGCTTTCGCCGAGCTGAACTTCGCGTGCATGCCAGGTCTGCCAGCCATCCATTCCGACAAAGGCGAGGCAAACGAAGGCCACCAGCCCGATGACGGCGATCTCGATCGGGGTGCGTGCCGTGCGGAGGTTTCTCGATCTGACCAACGAAGCCCTCTGAGCAGGCGGGCATGGCAAGCGCCGCGCCGATCATCGACTCTGAGAGGAATTGGTTAATTTTTCGCTGGATTTGATGTTTTTTTGCCGACGCATCGTGTCGCCGGCGAGGCCGGCCGACGTCACGCCGGCTGGCGCGTCGGCGGGAACGTGCGACGTATCTCGGCAACACCGGCCGGGTCCTGGTGGATGATCACCTCGGCATTGGGGAAGGCTTCGAGGATGCGCGCTTCGACTTCATCGGCAACAACATGGGCGCGGTTAAGGGGCATCGTGCCATCCATCTCGATATGGAGCTGAATGAAGGCGGTCGGCCCGGCAGCGCGCGTGCGCAGATCGTGCACGGCGGTCACCTCGTTATGCGCCAGCGCGATGGCGCGGATGCGCGCGCGCTCCTCATCCGGGATCTCGCGATCCATCAGCTGGGTGAGCGAGCGGCTGGCGACCTGCCAGGCGCTATAGACGATCCATATGCCGATCGCCGCGCCGAAGAGCAGATCGATGAAATGCCAGCCGAACACGCTGGCGAGTACCAGCGACAGGATGACGCTGCCGTTGAGGATGATGTCGCTGCGGTAATGCAGCTCGTCCGAGCTGATCGCCAGTGAGCCGGTGCGCGCCACGACATGACGCTGATAGCTGACGAGACCGATGGTGATGACGATCGAGAACACCATGATGGCGATGCCGACGACGGAGTTCTCGACCGGCTCTGGGCTGAGCGCGCGGTGCAGCACCTCGATGAAGAGGAAGGCTGCCGATCCGGCGATGAAGGCCGACTGGCCGAGGCCGGCGAGCGGCTCGGCCTTGCCATGGCCGAAGCGATGCTCGCGGTCGGCCGGCGTCACCGCGTGGCGGACCGCCAAGAGGTTGAGCAGCGAAGCGGCGATGTCGAGCAGGGAATCGAGCAGGCTCGACAGCACGCTGACCGAGCCGGTCAGCAGCCAGGCGACGATCTTGGCGGCGATGAGCAGCGCGGCGACCGCCACCGCCGCATAGGTCGCCCGCTTCATCAGCCGTGCCGATGTCTCCAGCGCCGTCTTCCTCACGGGAACAGCCGCTCGGTCTGCCAGCCACCGCGCTTGCGGCTGTAGACGATCCGCTCGTGCAGGCGGAACGGTCGATCGCGCCAGAACTCGATGCGCTCGGGCAGGACACGATAGCCCGACCAGTGCGGCGGGCGCTGCACCGCGCTGATGCCGAACCGGGCGGTCATCGCGGCGACGCGCAGCTCGAGCGCCGCCGGACTCTCGACGACGCGCGATTGGTCGGAGGCCCAGGCGCCGATCTGGCTCAGCCGCGGACGCGACGCGAAATATTCGTCGGCCTCCGCCGCCGAGACGGCCTCGACCGCGCCCTCGACGCGGATCTGGCGCCGCAGCGACTTCCAGTGGAAACAGAGCGCCGCCCAGGGATGTGCCGCGAGGTCCCGCCCTTTGCGACTCTCGGTATTGGTGTAGAAGACGAAGCCGCGCTCGTCGACGCCCTTGAGCAACACCATGCGTGCCGACGGCCTGCCATCCTCGCCGACCGTCGCCAGCGTCATCGCATTGGCGTCGTTCGGCTCGCTCTTGCCAGCCTCGTCGAGCCAGGCCCTGAACTCAGCGAATGGCTGCTCGTAGCTTATCTCGTTCACGCCGGATCCCTTCTCGTCGCGCCAGCGCCGAGCATAGCGCGATCGGCGGATTATATCATCGCCACGTTTCGAGCAGGTTTCGCCGGCCGCAACGCGCGCCGATTGCGCTGGCCGGCATTCCGGTAGAAGATCGCGATCACAACCGACGGCTGTCGAGATGAAAGATCCTTACCTGACCCTGGGCGTACGCCGCACCGCCTCGGCCGACGAGATCAAGCGTGCCTATCGTCGCCTCGCCAAGAAGTTGCATCCCGACCTCAATCCCGACAAGCGGGTCGAACAGCAGTTTCGCGACGTGACGGCCGCCTATGAGCTGTTGTCCGACCCGGCGAAGCGCGCCCGCTTCGACCGCGGCGAGATCGACGCTGCCGGCACCGAGCGCGGCTTCTCCTATTCGCGCCGCGAGGCCGGCGGCGGGCGCCGATCTACGCCGCCGGAAGACGACGTCTTCGTCGAGGACATCATCTCCGACCTGTTTCGCGCCCGTCGCGCTGCCGGACGCACCGGCACCGCCGGCGGCCCGCGGCGCGGAACCGATGCGAGCTTCACTCTCAAAGTGCCGTTTCTCGAGGCGGCGCTTGGGGCCAAGAAGCGGGTCACCCTGGCCGAGGGCAAGATCCTCGACATCACCGTGCCGCCCGGCATCGATAGCGGCCAGACGCTGCGCCTCAAGGGCCAGGGCAATCCCGGCGGCGGCAGCGCGCCGGACGGCGACGCCCTCATCGAGATCCAGATCGAGCCGCACGATATCTTCACCCGAAAGGAGCGCGACATCCATTGCGAGGTGGCGGTCAGCCTGCCGGAAGCGGTGCTCGGCGGCAGCGTGACGGTTCCCACTGTGCACGGTCCGGTCGCCCTCAAGGTGCCGGCGGGCTCCAACAGCGGAACGATGCTACGCCTCAAGGGCAAGGGGCTGCCGGAGCGCGGCGCCACCGCGGCGGGCGATCAATACGTCAAGCTGCGCGTCGTGCTGCCCGACCCGCCAGATCCCGAGCTGACGCGCTTCCTCAAGACCTGGTCGCCGGCAAATGGCTACACGGTGCGCCGGGAAGCGGACGGGAGCTGACCGGCCGGAACGGCCCCCGCTCAGCTTCGCGCCTTCAGCCCGCCGAGTCGGATCATTCCGTCCGGTACCGAGCTCGCTCCTGCGTGTCGAGCCTGGCAGGGTCAGGCCGCGCTCGATCGTGTACTTCACCGCCGCCGCATCGAGCGTCTCGCCATCGTGGAATTTGACGCCCGGGCGCAGCGTCAGCGTCGGCGCCTTGCCATCTTCCGAACCACGTCCAGGCGGTCGCCAGCTGGGGCACCAGCTCGAGATTGGCGTCGATGTCGATGAGCTTGTCGCACAAGGCGGTGAAGACGACGCGCCCGGCAACCGTCCGCGATGTCGTAGGATCGAGCGCGTCGGGATCGCTGTTGAGACCAACACGCAATTGCTGGCGTCGGCGGGCACCGCCGCGAGAACAAACGCCGCCAGGACGAGACAGCGCCACCAGGAGGCGAGCAGCCAACGCGATTCGCAACCGGCGCCGCTACTGATAGGCCCCCCGTTCGATCGAATCTATGGTTTCGCCGCCTTCCGACCCTGGACCGTCAGGGCGAGGGTGACTTCTCGGCGCAGCTGGTCGGGCGAATACGGCTTGTCGAGGATCGCGCCATGACGCACCCCGGGCCTGGTGTCCACCTCGTCGCGAAAGCCCGTGGCATAGATGACCTTGAGCGCCGGCCGGCTGACCTTGGCCATGTCGGCGAGCATGAAGCCATCGATCCCGGGCATCTTGATATCGGTGAAGAGCAGCGCGATGCCGGGGGTATCGTGCAGCACCTCCATCGCCTCGAAGCCGCTGCGCACGGCGATGACATTGTAGCCGGCCCGGCGCAGGATCGCCGCCGCAACCTCCCGCATGCCCTCTTCATCGTCGACGACGAGCACGGTCGTCGAAGCGGAATCAACCATGGTGCTCGGCCTGACGACTTGCGGTCTCAAGAGCCCTCCGCCACCACGTTCGCTCGCACACTGGTCCCTCGATGGAATTGCTGAGGAATCGCCTCCCTCGTCGCGCTATTTTGGCGGGCATATCGCAGGCTGACAATCTTATTCGCGAGGCGATTCATCGCCTTGCGGGGGTCGCCGGACGTGCGGCCTCGACCGATAAGGCAACCGGGCGGAGGGCGCGCACCGCCGCTTGCACCAATATTGGCCGGCGCTCGACCGATCGTGTAGGATGCCGCTCCCGTCGCGTATTTCGTCGTAAACAGCCAAGCCTATCGGGAGTAGTCAATCGGATGAGTGAAGCAACGCCGCTCATGGCCGGGAAGCGCGGGCTCATCATGGGCGTCGCCAACGAGCGGTCGCTGGCCTGGGGCATCGCCAAAGCGGTGCGCGCGCAGGGCGCCGAGCTGGCCTTCACCTTCCAGGGCGAGGCGCTCGGCAAGCGCGTCCGTCCGCTCGCCGAGAGCATCGGCAGCGGCAAGCTGATCGAGTGCGACGTCACCGATGAGGCCAGCCTCGACCGAACCTTCGCGATGCTCGCTGAGACCTGGCCGCGACTCGACTTCGTCGTCCATGCCATCGCCTTCTCCGACAAGGAGGAGCTCAAGGGCAAATACGTCGACACGACGCGCGGCAATTTCGCCCGCACGATGGATATATCGTGCTTCTCCTTCACCGATATCTGCCGCCGCGCCGTCCCCCTGATGACCGAGGGCGGCAGCCTACTGACGTTGACCTATGCCGGCGCCGAGCGGGTGATGCCGCATTACAACGTGATGGGCGTCGCCAAGGCAGCGCTCGAGGCGAGCGTGCGCTATCTCGCCGTCGATCTCGGTGGCCAGAATATCCGCGTCAACGCCATCTCGGCCGGCCCGGTGAAGACGCTGGCCGCTTCGGGGATCGGCGATTTCCGCTATATCCTCAAATGGAACCAGTACAACGCGCCGCTCAAGCGCAACATCACCATAGAGGATGTCGGTGGCGCCGGGGTCTATCTGCTGAGCGATCTCGCCTCCGGCGTCACCGGCGAGATCCATCATGTCGATGCCGGCTATCACGTCGTCGGCATGAAGGCGGCCGACGCGCCCGACATCTCCGTCGTCTAGGCCGCGGAGGGCGGCGTGGCCGGCAACAGCTTCGGCACGATCTTCCGCTTCACCACCTGGGGCGAGAGCCATGGCCCGGCGATCGGCTGCGTCGTCGACGGCACGCCGCCGCGCATCGCCCTCAGGGAAGACGACATCCAGCATTGGCTCGATCGCCGCAAGCCCGGTCAGTCGCGCTTCACGACGCAGCGTCAGGAAGCCGACGCGGTCAAGATCCTCTCCGGCGTCTTCGAGGGCGAGACCACCGGCACGCCGATCCAGCTGGTGATCGAGAACACCGATCAGCGGTCGCGCGATTACAGCAACATCAAGGACAGTTTCCGCCCTGGCCACGCCGATTACACCTATTGGGCCAAGTACGGGATCCGGGATTATCGCGGCGGCGGCCGCGCCTCGGCGCGCGAGACAGCCTCGCGCGTCGCCGCCGGCGCCATCGCCCGCAAGATCCTGGCCAAGATCATCGATCCCGCGGTGACGATCCGCGGCGCCCTCGTGCAGATCGGTCCGCACGCGATCGACCGCGCGCGCTGGGACTGGAACGCGGTCGAGACGAATCCCTTCTGGTGCCCCGATGCGGCGATGGTGGCGCGCTGGACCGAGTATCTCGACGGCGTGCGCAAAGCGGGCTCATCGACCGGCGCGATAGTCGAGGTGGTGGCGTCGGGCATCCCGGCGGGACTCGGCGAGCCGATCTACGACAAGCTCGACAGCGACATCGCGCGGGCGCTGATGAGCATCAACGCTGTGAAGGGCGTCGAGATCGGCGCCGGCTTCGCCGCCGCGGCTCTCTCGGGGGAGGATAACGCCGACGAGATGCGCATACGCGACGGCAAGGTCGAATTCCTATCCAACCAGGCGGGCGGCATTCTCGGCGGCATCTCGAGCGGCCAGGACATCGTCGCCCGCTTCGCCGTCAAGCCGACGAGCTCGATCCTGACGGCTCGGCGCAGCGTCAACGCCGGCGGCGAGGAGATCGAGGTCTCGACCAAGGGCCGCCACGACCCCTGCGTCGGCATCCGCGCCGTACCGGTCGGCGAGGCGATGCTCGCTTGCGTCCTCGCCGATCACGCGCTGCGCCAGCGGGCGCAATGCGGCTGAAGCTGGCTACGCGGCCTGACGGCTAGGCGTCCAGCAGCCGCTTCTCCTTCGCCGCCGCAGCCCGCGACGCCACGTCGTTCCCGAGCCCGGCCGCGGCCAGCGCTGTGTGCTTCCAGCCCCAGGCATTGTTCGGCCGCAGCCCCGTACGTTCGGATAGCAGCGCGCGGGCGAGTTGGAAGCGTCCGTCCTTGAGCGCCGCATCGATCAGCATCTGCTCGAAGAGATCGCGTTGCGCGCGGCTGCCGCCGATGTCGCGGATCTTTGGCCGCAGCGGCAGCAGCAGCTCGACGGTGTGCCGCCATTCACCGCGGCGATGGGCGAAAGCGGCGGCGGCGAGGCCGAGACCAGGCTCCGCCATCACCGCGGATTGCGACTCGCCGCCGCTCTCGGCGTAGCGCCCGCTCGAGTCCAGCCAGCGCTCGACGGCGGCGCCGTTGCCCGAGGCGACCGCTATCGCGTAGTGCAGATCGGCGAAGACGAGGACGTGATCGTCGAGCCTACCCGCCGAGCGCTCGGCGAGTTCCGTCCAGCGTGGGCCGACATCGACGCCGAGCTGCTCGAGGCGCCAGAGCAGCGCCACGGCATTGCAGATATCGAGATACTCGTCGGTCGATTCGGCGCGCACCTCGCGATCGTAGAGATCGAGCACGCGATCGTATTGCGCGAGCTCAAGATGATAGAGGCAGCGATGCCAGCGGATATGGAAGACGAAATTGTGCAGCACTTCCCACTCGCGGTCGAGCCCGTCGATCCAGGCGATGCCCTCGCGCTGGCGGTCCTGCATCTCAAAGACATGGGCGACGGCATGCGCCGCCCAGACATCGGCGGGGTTGATCTCGATGGCGCGCCGCCCAGCGCGCTCGGCGGCGGCGTAGTCGCCCGCCTCTTCGAGCCCGAAGGCATAGGAGCCGAGAACGAAGCCGTAGCCTGGCACGCCGTCGTCCCAGGCATGCATCACCCGCCCGACCGAGTCGCGCAGCCCCTCGCTGTCGCCCTTGTAAAGCGTGCTGTATTGCGCGAGCCGGAGGGCGACGAGATCGCGTGGATGATCGATGAGGATGGCCTCCCAGCGCGCCAGGGCGCCGCGCCAGTTGCCGCCCACCCAATCGCGCAACGCGGCGAGGTGGTCGCGCTCGCGCGCCGTGCCGCCGACCGCCTGGGCCGCCGCCTCGGCCGCCGCCAGCGACTGCCGCGCGCGGGCGACGAAATCGCGCTTGGCGAACAGCATCATGAAATAGCCCTTGAGCGTATGGGCGAAGAGGAAGCCGGGATCGGCGGCGAGCGCCTGTTTGAGCCGGTCGCCAGTATCAAGGCGCATGCCGCAATAGGCTGCGACGGCGGCGTCGAGATGGGCGACCGCCTCCGCGCTCGCCGCCGTCACCGTCAATCCGCGCGCATCGCTCAACATGATCCCCTCCCGCTGGGTGACAGCGTAGTCCATTGGCGCGCAGCCCAGCAACGACGACCCGACGTTGAAGCCTTTCCGCTCCCCGGCAAGGCGCGTATGATCGCCGCGCGCTGATCGACGGGAGGCGAGGGGCGACCAGAATGGATTTCGGCTTGAGTCCGGCGCAACGCCGGTTGCAGGAGACGGCGCGGCAGCTCGCGCAGGACGAGTTCGCGGGGCGCGCTGCGGCTATCGACCGCAGCGAGGAATATCCCTGGGACAATGTCCGCCTCCTCAAGGAGGCCGGCTTCTTCGGCATGACCATCCCGACGGAATATGGCGGGCGCGGCCTGACCTATTTCGACGTCGTCCTCGTCATCGAGCAGATCGCCCAGGCTTGCGGCGTCACCGCCCGCATCGTCGTCGAGGCCAATATGGGCGCCGTCGGTGCCATCATGGAATACGGCTCGCCGACGCAGAAGCGGCTGGCCGCCGATCTCGTCCTCGCCGGGGACAAGCCGGCGATCTGCATCACCGAGCCGGAAGCTGGCAGCGCCGCCAGCGATATGACGACGCGTGCCGACCGGCGCGGCGACCGTTTCGTCATCAATGGCACCAAGCACTGGATCACCGGCGGCGGCGTCTCCCGCCTGCATCTCGTCTTCGCCCGCGTCTTCGACCAGAACGGCGAGGAGGAAGGCATTGGCGGCTTCATCGCAGTGCGCGACGAGACGAAAGGACTGCGCATCGGCAAGCGCGAGCCGGCGATGGGGCTGCGCGGCATTCCGGAAACCGAGATCATCTTCGAGGACATGGTGGTGCCGGCGAGCGCCCTGCTGATCCCGCCGCGCGGCCTCGCTAAGGGGTTCGCCGATCTGATGAACGCCTATAACGGGCAGCGCATCGGCGCCGCGACGGTGGCGCTCGGCATCGCCGAGGGCGCCTACGCCCTCGCCCTCGCCCACAGCCAGCAGCGCGAGCAGTTCGGCCGGCCGATCAGCGAGTTCCAGGGACTGCAATGGATGCTCGCCGACATGGCGACGCAGCTCGCTGCGGCGCAGGCACTGATCTACAAAGCGGCGACGCGCGGCGGCAGCGGTTTCCCCGACGTGGTGGAGGCAGCGCAGGCCAAGGTCTTCGCCTCGGAGATGGCGATCGCGGTGACCAACGACGCGCTGCAGCTCCACGGCTCCGCCGGCTATTCGCGCAACCGGCCGCTCGAGCGCATGGTGCGCGATGCCCGCATGTTCACCATCGGCGGCGGCACGGCGCAGATCCTGCGCACCGTCATCGCCGCCCGGCTGCTCAACCGGCGGCTGCCGCAGACGCGACACGGCTATCTGCGCGAAGCGGGCGGCAAGGCCGAGGCCACCGCGAGACGGCCTTGGAAGAAGCGCACCGTCAGATAAGCGGTCGCAATCAGCGGTTGGCGGCATCCGCGGCGATCGCGGCGAAGAGATCGTCGAGCTCACGGCCGAGTTCGCCTAGTCCCTCGGCGCTATAAGGCATGAGCACGGCGGACGGTTTCCGGTAGGAGATCGTCGCGAGCCCGTCGCGGTTTTCCGTGACATAAAAGCGCATTGGCGCTTCGATACCGGCCGGTACGCTCGCTGACAATAAGCGCACGGCATACGAATTGTTGAAGGCGAGCACGACGGCGTTGCCGGGGATCTTGATGCCGCGGCTGGTGGCCGCGCGGCTGGCGCTCGCAGTGGCGATGCGGACCAGGGAATGCGCCTCGATCGCCTGCTCGACACCCGTCACGGTCTCCACGAAGCCGCGCTTGGCGACGACCGTGACGACCTCCGGCGGCGCCGCACGCGCCACCCCCACAGTCGCGACAACGGCGAGAATTACCGAAATCGACAGATATCGATGCTGCATCGCACGATCACTCCCGAATGTGGTCCGCAAAGAAGCCGAGAATTTCCTCGGCAACCGAGCGTGTCGCACCGCCTGGGGCGGGAAAGCGGACAGCCTGCGGCCAGTTGTGCTCGCCGTCCTCGATCTCCCAGAGGACCAGCGTGCTACCGGCGCGGCACTCTTGGTAGTCGATGCGTCGCAGCCTGTCTCGCACCGGCTCGCTGCGCGCCGGCTCCGCCGTGCAGCCATCGGCGACTTGC
>DATAQP010000487.1:0-4238 GCA_036264595.1 Allostellaceae bacterium | reverse complement strand
CGGCATGCGCCGGCTGCTTTCGACGCTGCGCCGACGCCGCGCGTTCAATCGCGGCGTCGGCGGATTCTATCTCTTCAGCGCACTCAGCCACTCAGAATTGGCATATCGACACGCGCCCTTTTCGATCTAGAGACGGAACATTCTGTCTTCGTGAATGAAGGTGTCGGCGCTTATGCCGCGCTACAGCTTGAGCGAGAGACGACCCCTATCCGAAAGGGGTCGGGCTTTGAGGTTGTGGAGCGGCTACTGAGGTTAAATGAAGCCAACGAAAATCTGTCGCAATCCGTAAGAATGTCCGCCTTCCGCCACAAGGCGACCTTTCGACCGAAAACCAACATCGAGCACGCCTTGGAGAGGCCACTCGCCATGATGCCGAGTAAAAATGCTGCTTCGAGCCGGCTTCGCGCTGCTGCTACGGTCTTCGTCGTCTCCTGATCGGCGTAGGGAAATCGCCTTTCGGCACCCCCTGGCGATCACGGACTGCTTCATCGAAATGACAATCGCCCACGTGGTGATATTCTCCGCGCCGCACACGCAATCCGCATCTACTATGGCTCGGCCACGTCAGAGGAGGCAGGCAAATGGAACGCAGGAAAGCATCGGATTTTCCGCAGGAGCTTTTGAACCTGTTCGACCGCTACGTGCATGGCGGGATCAACCGGCGCGCATTCTTGGAGGGTGCACAGAAATTCGCCGTCGGCGGCGTGACCGCGGCGGCGCTCTTCCAGATGCTGAAGCCGAACTATGCCTGGGCCATACAGGTTCCACCCGACGACAAGCGGATCACGGCGTCGTACGAGACGGTGCCGTCGCCGTCGGGCTACGGCAGCATCAAAGGCTATCTTGTGCGGCCGGCGAATGCGACCAAGCTGCCCGCCGTTCTGGTCGTCCACGAAAACCGCGGCCTCAACAAGTACATCGAGGACGTGGCGCGGCGGCTGGCGGTCGCCAATTTCATCGCCTTCGCGCCCGATGCGCTGACCTCGGTCGGCGGCTATCCCGGCGACGACGAGAAGGGCGGCGCGCTGTTCGCCCAGCTCGACCGCGCCAAGATGACCGAGGATTTCGTCGCCGCGGCAAATTGGCTGAGAGCGCGCCCGGACGGCACCGGCAAGCTCGGCGCCATCGGCTTCTGCTTCGGCGGCGGCGTGGTCAATGTTCTGGCGGTGCGGATGGGCGCGGATCTTGCCGCCGGGGTTCCCTTCTATGGCGCGCAACCCAGCGCCGCCGACGCGGCCAAGATCAAGACGCCGATCAATGCGCAATACGGCGAGCTCGACACCCGCATCACCGAAGGCTGGCCGGCCTTCGATGCCGCCCTGACGGCGGCGAACGTGCCGCATGAGGGGCATATCTACAAAGGCGCCAATCACGGCTTCCACAATGACACGACGCCGCGCTACGACGCCGCCGCCGCCAAGGAAGCCTGGCAGCACACGCTCGATTGGTTCAACAAGTACCTCGGGGCGTGACCGGCGTAAATCGGCGAGTCCAAACACGACATTCGTCGTCCCCGCGAAGGCGGGGACCCAGGGCGAGCGACGTGCCGTTGGCCCTGGGCCCCCGCTTTCCGCGGGGGCGACGGGAGAAGAGGATCAAGCCGAAACGATCACGCTCTACACCGTCCCAGCCAGCGCCTTCTCGTAGAGGCCCTTGAGCTCGGCGGGCCCGACCTTGACGGGGTTGCTGCCGGCCGTCGGATCCTCTGCCGCCATCGCGGCGAGCTCATCGAAGCGCTCCGGCCCGACCTTGAGCCCCGCCAGCGTGTGGGGGATGCCGATCTGCTTGCGCAGCTCGAGCACCCAATCGATCAGCCCGTCGAGGCCCGGCTTCTTGAGATCGAGGTAGCGGCCCACCCGCTCCGCCTTCTCCGCGATGGCGCTGCGGTTGAATGCCAGCACGTAAGGCATGAAGACGGCATTGGTCAGCCCGTGATGCGCGTCGTAGATCGAGCCGACCGGATGGCTCAGCGAATGGATTGCGCCGAGCCCCTTCTGAAAGGCCGTGGCGCCCATACTGGCGGCGACCGACATCTGCGCGCGAGCAACCAGGTTCTTGCCGTCGGCGACGGCAACCGGCAGCCATTCCTTCACCAGCCGCATGCCCTCGAGGGCGATGCCGTCGGCCATCGGATGATAGGACGGGGCGCAATAGGCCTCAAGATTATGGGCGAGCGCGTCCATCCCGGTCGCCGCGGTGAGATGCGGCGGCAGGCCGACCATCAGCGCCGGGTCGGAGATGACGATCGCCGGCATCATCTTGGGGTGGAAGATGATCTTCTTGGTATGCGTCGTCTCGTCGGTGATGACACCGGCGCGGCCGACCTCCGAGCCGGTGCCCGCCGTCGTCGCCACGGCGATGATCGGCGCGATGCCGGCAGGGTTGGCGCGTGTCCACCAATCGCCGATATCCTCGAAATCCCACATCGGTCGTGTCTGCCCGGCCATGAAGGCGATGACCTTGCCGGTGTCGAGCGCGCTGCCGCCGCCGAAGGCGATGACGCCGTCATGCTTGCCGGCGCGCAGCACGGCAATGCCATCCCCGACGTTCTTGGCGACCGGGTTGCCGCGCAGATCGCTGAACACCGAAGTCGGCACGCCAGCCTTCTCGTTGGCGGCGACCGCGTCGCGCACCATCGCCATGCCGGCGAGGCCAGGATCGGTCACGAGCAGCGGACGCGTGATGCCGACTGCCTTGCATGCCTCGGCGAGCTCGGCGATGCGGCCGACGCCGAAGCGAATGCTCGTCGGATAGTTCCAGTTGCCGCGCAGGGTCTCGGGGATGAGCATCGAGTTCTCTCTACGTTATGTCGTTGATGTCCTGAGATGGAAGGATTTCGGCCGCGTCAGCGCGGCGAAGCCGAGGCGCGAGAGGGTACAACCGCGGCCGGAATCCTTGACCCCGGTCCAGGCGAGGGCGGGGTCGAGATAGTCGCAGCGATTCATGAACCAAGTACCGGTCGCGATGCGGTCGCCGATCGCGACGGCAGCGTCCTCGTCCGCCGTCCACACGGCGGCGGTGAGGCCGTACTGGCTGTCATTCATCAGCCGTACCGCCTCGTCATCCGAGGCGACCTTCATGATGCCGATGACGGGGCCGAAACTTTCCTCGCTCATCACGCGCATCGAATGGTCGACGCCGACCAGCACCTGCGGCGCCAGATAGGGCGTGCCCTCCTTCGACGCCTTGAAGGCGGCGGGGTCGATCAGCGCCTTGGCGCCCTTGCCGATCGCCTCGGCGATCTGGCCGCGCACGAAATCCGCGGCGGCGGCGCGCACCATCGGTCCCAGCGTGGTCGTCGGATCGAGCGGATCTCCGAGCAGATATTTGCGCGTCAGATCAGCAAAGCCCGCGACGAAGCGGTCATAGAGCGCGCCATGGACATAGATGCGCTCGATGCCGCAGCAGGACTGGCCGGAATTGAAGTAGGCACCGTCGACCAGATTCTCCACCGCGTGATCGAGATCGGCATCGCCGCGGACATAGGCCGGATCCTTGCCGCCGAGCTCGAGCCCGGTGCCGACGAAACGCCCCACGGCGGCGCGCTGAACGGCGTGACCGCCGGCGACCGAGCCGGTGAAGGCGACGAAATCGATGGCGTCGCCGGCGATGATCCGCTCGGTATCCTCATGCGAGAGATGGAGGTACTGGAAGACGCCCTTCGGCAGCCCGGCGGCTGCGAATGCCTCGGCGAAGCGCTCGGCGCAGAGCGGCGTCTGGTGCGAGTGCTTGAGGATCACCGCATTGCCGGCGAGGATCGCGGGGACCACGGCGTTGACCGCGGTGAGATAGGGATAGTTCCACGGTGCGACGACGAAGACGACGCCGAGCGGCTCGTGTCGGACGAAGCGGGTGAAGCCGGGCTTCGGCTCGACACGCAAATCCGCGAGCGCCTCGCCGGCGATACTGGCCATATAGCGGGTCCGCTCTGCGAGGCCCCGCACCTTCCCTGGGCTGTATTTGATCGGCCGCCCCATCTGCCAGGAAATCTCCTCGGCAATGCCGGCGGATTTCGCCTGGAAGGCGGCGACGAAGCGCTCGACGATGGCGACGCGCTCGGCGACCGCGACATGCTTCCACGTTGCCTGCGCCTGACGCGCGGCCGCCAACGCCTGGGTGATCTCACGGCTCGTCGCGAGCGGCCGTTCGACATAAACGCGGTTGTCGGCCGGCGAGATCGTTTTCAGCGTGCTGCTCATGGGTGTTTCCGGAAAGCGGATTGATGACGGACGGCACGG
>DATAQP010000455.1:0-13867 GCA_036264595.1 Allostellaceae bacterium | reverse complement strand
CGGGTGACCAGCGCCGCGAGTGCCGCCTCGCTCATGCCAGCACTGCCGGAAGGACGTTCGGGCAGCACGAGATAGCGCATGTCGGCCGTCGAATCGTGAACGCGGACGGTGATGTCCTCGGGGACGACGGTGCCGAACTCGGCGAGCACGGCACGCGGCTCGCGCACCGCGCGGCTGCGATAGGCGCGGCTCTTGTACCAGTCGGGCGGCAGGCCGAGCACCATGCGCGGATAGCACGAGCAAAGCGTGCAGACGACGAGATTGTGAACCGATGGCGTGTTCTCGACGACGACCAGCCGCGTCGGTCCCATCTCGATGCCGAGCTCCTGGCAGGCTGCCGTACCATTGTCGAGCAGGCGCTGCTTGAACGCCGCGTCGACCCAGGCGCGGGCGACGATTCGCGCGCCCTGCGCCGGCGTGCGCGCATCCATCGCCTCGATGGCGCTGCGGATCGCGTCGGCGGTGACAATGCCCTTCTCGATCAGGAGCTCGCGCACGGCGATCTCCATGCGCTGATAATAGCCGAGTCGCTCCGCCGCGTCCGGCAGGGTCGGGTGGGCATGATCGTGCTCGTGATCATGCTCGGGCCCGGGCGCGCGATCATGCGTCGACAAGATGGCCTCCTCTCACGCCGGCTCGAGCCAGTGCTGATAGATCTCGATATCGATCGTATCGTCCGCCGGCCCGGCATAATCCGGCCACACCGCAACCTGGGCGAAGCGCACGCGATAGAGCGGCTGGGCCGGCAGGCCGGATCGATTATACGCAAGCTCCTCGGGATTGCGGAACGTGCCGCAGAATCGCTCGACGATGCCGGCATGGCCGCGGATATACCACGGCGTGCGCAGATGGCCCGGCGGATCGGCGCGCCGCACGCGGACGCGGTCGCCCGGCGCGAAACGCGCCGCCAGCGCCGGCGTCACCGACCACTCCCCCGCCGCCTTCATGTCGCATCCGCCTGCCGCGCCTCGACCTCCGCCATCTTGCGGCCGAGCTCGTCGGCGGTAATGGCGCCGCGCTGCAGCAAGGTGGCGCAGATGCCCGCCATCCAGCGCTCGTAATAGCTCATCGTATCATAGGCCTCCGGACCGAGCGCCTCGATGTTGCGGCGCAGCTCGTCGGTCGAGAGGAGAAGCTGAGGCGGTGATGAGAGCAGCATCATCAGCGCATCGACTCGCTTCTCCCACAGCGCGTAGTCGTGCTCGCTCGGCACCACCATACCGGCCGGCAGCCCGCCCATGTCGTGATGACTGCGCATGCGCCAAATCCCTTTCCGAGAGCGCCCGTCGCCGCAGTATCGGCCGCCGCTGGCGCACAGGCAAGGTTGCGCGCGGCCTAGCCGGACGTGTCGCGACAGGCTAGCCTCGCGGGATGATCGCCGTCGACTGGGGCACATCGAGCCTGCGCATCTATCGTCTCGACGAAACCGGCGCCATCCGCGCGCGGCGCGAAGCGCCCGCGGGCATCATGACGGTGGCCGCCGACGGCTTCGCCGCGACGCTCGAGGCGCAGCTCGGGGACTGGATCGACGACACGCCCATCGTCATGAGCGGCATGATCGGGAGCCGCCAGGGCTGGCGCGAGGTTCCCTATGCCGAATGCCCGTCCGGCGCCGCCGACATCGCCCGCCTGATGCAGAAGATCGAGTGGGGCAATGGGCGACGAGCCTGGATCGCGCCGGGGCTGAGCTGCCGCGACGGGTCGGGCGTGCCCGACGTCATGCGCGGCGAGGAGACCCAGATCATCGGCGCGGCTGCCGAGCTTCCCGCCACCGGCGCGGCGACGATCTGCCTGCCCGGCACGCACAGCAAATGGGTGCGCTGGCGCGACGGTGGCATCGCCGGCTTCGCCACCGCGATGACCGGCGAGGTCTTCGCCGTGCTGCGCCGCCACAGCATTCTCGGCCGGCTGATGGCGGAAGGCGACGCGCATGATTCGGCTACCTTCGCCGCCGGGCTGCGCCGCGCCGACGAGGCGGGCGGCCTGCTGCATCATCTTTTCGGCGCGCGCACGCGCGGCCTCGTCGGCGAAGTGAGCGAGAGCGCCCTGCCCTCCTATCTCTCGGGCATCCTCATCGGCCATGAGATCGCTGCGCTCGCGCCGCAAGGTGAACGCGACGCGGCGGGCGTGATCCACCTCATCGGCGCGGCCGGGTTGGTTTCACTCTATCGCGAGGCGCTGGCGGGATGCGGGCGCGACAGCCGTATCATCGACAGCGACTGCGTCGCCCGCGGCCTCTTCCTGCTCGCCGCGCATCTGCCATCCGGGAGCAGCGATGGCTGAGCTGACCGATTGGCTGCAACGCTGTCCTCTCGTCGCCATATTGCGCGGCGTACGGCCGGACGAGATCGAGGCGATCGGCACCGTTCTCGTCGATAGCGGCTTCGCCATCATCGAGGTGCCGCTCAACTCGCCCGAGCCGATCGCCAGCATTCGGCGCCTCGTCGAGCGCTTCGGCGAGCACGCGCTGATCGGCGCCGGCACCGTCACCGGGGGGCGCCAGATTGCCGACATCGCTGGCGCCGGCGGCCGCCTCGTCGTCATGCCGCATGGCGATCCCGCCATCATTCGCCGCTGCAAGGCAGCCGGGCTGATTGCGCTGCCCGGCTTCGCGACGCTGACGGAGGCCTTCGCCGCGCTCGCCGCCGGCGCCGACGGGCTCAAATTGTTCCCGGCCGAGGCCAGCCCGCCCGCCGTGCTCAAGGCGATGAAGGCGGTGCTGCCACCGGCGGTTCCGGTGCTGCCGGTCGGCGGCATCGCGCCGGAGAAGATGGCAGCGTATTGGCAGGCGGGGGCGCGCGGCTTCGGCCTCGGCTCGGCACTCTACGCGCCCGGCATGACCGCCGACGCGGTGCGCGGTCGCGCCGAGGCGTTCATCGCCGAGATCAGAAAGCTGCAGGGCTGAGGGAGGCCGCCATGGGATTGTCCGCCGCCGATTATCGCGAGAGCTTGCGTCGCTATCGCCCGCGCGTCTTCGTCGACGGGCGGGCGATCGAATCGGTCGCCGACGAGCCAGCGCTGGCGCCCGGCATCGCGGCGATTGGCCTCGCCTATGATTTCGCGCGCCTGCCCGAGCACCAAGTTCTCATGCTGGCGCGCCAGATGACGAGCGGCAAGACGGTCAACCGCATGCTCCACATCAACGAGACGAGCACCGACCTCCTCTACAAGCTCGAGGCGATCCGCCTGCTCTGCAAGCATAGCGGCTGCGCCCAGCGCTACCTGACGCACGACGCCTTCAACGCCCTCTTCCAGTCGACGCGGCGCACGGATGCCGCGCATGGCACCACCTATCACCAGCGCTTCCTCGCCTATATGCACCACATCCAGGACGAGGATCTGACCTGCGGCGTCGCCATGACCGACGCCAAGGGCGACCGCAGCAAGCGGCCGCACGAGCAGGCGGTGCCGGAGGTCTATGTCCGCATCGTCGAGCGCCGGACCGACGGCGTCGTCATCTCGGGCACCAAGGCGATCGTTACCGGCGCACCCTATGTCCATGAGCTTCTGGTCATGCCGTGCCGCAACATGGTGCGCGAAGATGCCGATTTCGCCGTCTGCTGCGCCGTGCCGCTCGATGCGCCGGGCATCACCATCGTCGCCCGCCCGGCCGGGCGGCCGGGCGAGAGCGCGGCGAAATTCTCCGGCCGCTACGGCCAGTCGACTGGCGTCGTCATCTTCGACAACGTATTGGTCCCGTGGGATAACGTCTTCCTCGCCGGCGAGTGGAGCGAGGCGGAATTTCTGACGCGGACCTATGCGACGCATCACCGCCATAGCTGCATCGGCGCGCGCGCCGGCTTCGGCGATCTCCTGATCGGCGCGGGCGTGCTGATGAACGAGGCGAATGGGCTCGATCCCAAGTTGGATCCCGGGGGCACCGGCCATGTCCGCGACGCCATGGTCGAGCTCATCAAGATCGTCGAGGGATTCTTCGCCTGCGGCGTCGCCGCCTCGGTCTATGGCAAGCGGGACCCGGCCGGCAATATCGAGCCGGACGGCGTCTTCGCCAATATCGGCAAGCTGCTGCTGGCGACGCAGATCTACGACATGCAGCGTCTCGCCCATTACGTCTCGGGCGGGCTCGTCGTCGCCTTGCCCGGTCCCGACGAGGACCATAACCCGGCGACGGCGGCGCGCCTCGCCGCCGTACTCGCCGGGCGTGCCGACATTGCGGCCAAGGAGCGTCTCGAAGTCGCGCGGCTAATGGAGGACCTGACGGCGTCCTACAGCGCCGGCTGGTACTCGCTGATCAGCCTGCATGGCGGCGGCTCGCCCGAGGCGATGAAGCGCGAGATCTATCGCCGCTATCCGCTAGAGGACAAGGCCGCGCTGGTCGAGCAGCTGCTCGATCGCGGGGTCGCCGGAACGGCGCGGCGGGATCAGCCCGGACGGTGCTGCGTCACTGGCTGCCAGGTACCCGATGCGCCGCCGGGGAAGGCGGCAGCGGAATGAAAAATCCCTCTCCCCGGACGGGGAGAGGGATTGGCGAACCGTGGTTAGAGCGTCTTGAGGATCGCTTCGGCGCTCGACACCTCGAAGGCGCCAGGGGCCTCGACATTGAGCGTCTTGACGACGCCGTTGTCGACGACCATCGCATAGCGCTTGGAGCGCTTGCCGAGGCCGTTCGCGGTGGCGTCGAGCTCGAGCCCGACCGCTCGGGTGAAGTCGCCATTGCCGTCGGCGAGCATGACGACCTTGCCGTCGGCCTTCTGGTCCTTGCCCCAGGCGCCCATGACGAAGGCGTCATTCACCGAGAGGCAGGCGACGGCGTCGACGCCCTTGGCCTTGAGCGCGGCGTCGTTCTGCACGAAGCCTGGCACGTGCTTGGCGGAGCAAGTCGGGGTGAAAGCCCCGGGAACGGCGAAGAGCACGACTTTCTTGCCCTTGAAGAAATCGTCGGTGCTGACGTCCTTGACGCCTTCCGGGGTCATCTGCTTGAGCTTTACCGACGGCACCTTGTCGCCCACCTTGATCGTCATGACTTTCCCTTTCCTCACGGGTTCGTGTTGAAATGTCTCGCTAAATACGCCTCTGGTTTACACAGGTGAATGACGGGGGCGGAACGAGCCGCCCGCCCGACAACATAATAGGAGGACGGCGGAAAATCATCCCCTGTCCTCCTGGCCGGATCATGAGGGCGGCGGCACAGGCGACGTGCCGGCAAGCGGATGCTCCGCCGGTGCCGCCCGGCCCAGCGCGCCCAGCACCTCGCCCGGCGTCAGTATCTCCGAGAGCGCCTGTCCGCCCGGCGTCGCAGGCCCGTAGACGGCATAGAACGGAATGCCGTAGCGGCCGAAACCGCGCAGAAAGGCGGTGATGGCACCGTCGGGTCGCGTCCAATCAGCGCGCATCGCCACGACATCCGTGCCGGAGAGGCGGCGCAGCACCTCGCCCGATTGCAGCACCAGTCGCTCGTTGACCTTGCAATTGAGGCACCAATCGGCGGTGACGTCGACGAAGACGATCTTGCCGTCGCGCACCAGGGAATCGATCGCCGGCTGATCGAACGGACGCCACAGCGCGCCGTCGGACACCGGCGTCGCCTCGGGCGCCGGCAGCACGGACGGCACCGCGAAAGCGAGGACAAGCGCTGCGACGACGCCGGCACGGCGCAGCGACGCTGCGCGCACCACGGCGAGGAGAGCGAGCACGGCAAGGAGAGCGAGGATGATGACGGTCGCCGCGACGGCGCCCGCCTGGACCGCCAGCACCGAGAGCAGCCACGCTGCCGAGAGCGCCAGCAGGATTGCGAGAATGCGGCGCGCCGTGATCATCCAGCGTCCCGGCCGCGGCAGATGCGCGGCGATTGCCGGCAAGGCGGCGACAGCGAGGTAGGGCGCCGCGAGACCGATTCCGAGCGCCAGGAAAATGGTCACGATGTCGAGATCGTCGCCGCCCAGCGCGAAGCCGATCGCCGTGCCGAGGAAGGGCGCCGAGCACGGCGTCGCCAGCAGCGTCGCAAAGATGCCGGCAAGGAAATCGCCGCCCCAGCCCTGACGATCGCTAATCTCGGCGAGACCGCTCATCAAGCGCGGCAGCGCGATCTCGAACAGCCCGGCGAGATTGCCGGCGAACAACGTCAGCAGCGCGGTCATCAGGACGAGGAAGGCCGGATGCTGAAACTGCAGCCCCCAACCAACTGCGAGGCCGGCGGTCTTGAGCAGCACGATTCCGCCGGCGAGCAGCAGGAAGGCGACGAGAATACCGGCAGCGCTCGCGAGAAAGCCGCGGCGGATCGCGGCACGCGGTCGCCCGGCGTGGGCCGCCAGGGTGAGAAACTTGATCGACAGAACCGGCAAGACGCAGGGCATGAAATTGAGGATGAAGCCACCAAGCAACGCGATGCCGACCATGGCGATAAGCGACGCCGAATCGCGCGGCGGGGCGGCAGCGAGCGGCGTCGTGCTACTGTCGAGCGACCTCGTCCCGTCGACGATGGTGACGCGGAGGGCCTGCCCGGCGAGGCCGGGCGCGGCGCTGCCGCTCACCGCGACGCTGAGCAAGGCGCTCTTCCCATCGGCAGCGAGGCTGACGCGAGGGGCGCCGAAGGTGACCCCGACGGGGCCTTCGATGAAGGCATCCGGCGCAGTCAATTTCTCGCGACCGGCGAGCGACAATTCGAGCAGCGGAGTCTTGCCGGCGACCAGGCGCGATGAGACCAGGTGCAGTTCGCCCGAGGCGTCGCCCGGGACCTCGCGCGCATAGCGCTCGATGATTTCGGCGTAGCCGCCTGATGCTGTGCTCCCGACAGGCAGATCGAGGTTGAGCACGGCGTCGTAAGGGATGCAGATGTCCTTGCAGGTTAGATATTCGAGCGCGGCGTGTAGCGAGAGTTCCGCGCCAGCCTGCTCCAGCCGCGCCGCGATCGGCAAGACCATAGTCCCCTGATAGCCGATCGTCTCAAGCCCGTAGGCCGAAAAGCGCCGCGGCGCCGGCCAAGCGATCTCGGCGGCGGCGAGGTTGCGCGAGCCTTTCCAATCGATCTGCGGCGGCAGGCCGGCATCGCCGGGCGCCCGCCAATAGATGTCCCAGCCCGGGGCGAGTTGGAATTCGAGGCCGAGTTGCACGCTGTCGGCGGCGCCGAGCTGCGGCGCCGCGGCGATCAGGCGCACCTTCCCCTGCTCGGTCTCGAACCAGGGCGAGGCGGCGGGATCGGCGGCGCCGTGTGCCGCAGCGTACTGTGCCAGCAGGCCGCACCCCAGGAGCACGCTTGCCGCCAGCCCGGCGAGAAACCGTCGCTGCACTACGCCGCCGGCGGCGCGGGATCGCCCCGGCCTTGCCATCAAGGGCTATTCCTCATGAGAGCAGCATTATAGCGGGTGCTTTGCATCACGCGACGTCACTATATCGTCAATCCAGACCGCCGGATGGGGCGGCACCGACCGCACCACCCTTGCACTACCCCGACGGCGCGTTTATCTCAATGGCCTGCTTCGGGCCTCTCGTGCCGGCCCGGCTTGGGGATAGGCCATTGAACTCGCTTGCCGGTCAGCTTCTCGTCGCCATGCCGCAAATGCAGGACCACCGCTTCACGCGCTCGGTGATCTATCTCTGCCTGCACAACAAGGATGGCGCGATGGGGCTGGTCCTCAACAAGGTGATCGGCTCGCTGACTCTGCCCGAATTGCTCACCCAGCTCAAAATATCGCCCGACGGCCTCGCCGGCGCGCCGCGTATCCATTTCGGTGGTCCCGTCGAATCCGGCCGCGGCTTCGTCCTCCATTCGGCCGACTATACCGAGTCGGAATCGCTCCCCGTCGGCGACAATCTCGCGCTCACCGCGACGCTTGAGATACTGCGCGCGATCGGACGCGGCGAGGGGCCGCGCAGGAGCCTGCTCGCCCTCGGCTATGCTGGCTGGGGTCCCAACCAGCTCGACAGCGAGCTGCAGCAGAACGGCTGGCTCCATGCGCCCGCCGACGAGGAGATCCTGTTCGACAACGAGATCGACAGCAAATGGCAGCGCGCCCTCGGCAAGCTCGGCGTCGATGTCCTGACCCTGTCCTCCGACGCCGGCCACGCCTGAACGGCGCCTGAGAATCAGAACTTCCCGGCCTGGAAATCGGCGACGGCCTGACGCAGCTCGGCCTGCGTGTTCATGACGAACGGACCGTAACGCGCCACCGTCTCGTTGAGCTTCCGTCCGGCGACGAGAATGAGCCTGGCACCGTCGCTGCCCGCGCGGGCCGCAATCGAGTCGCCGTCCCCGAGAACCGCGAGATGCCCCTGTGCCACTGCGGTGCCGGCAATCTCGGCATCGCCCTCGTAGACGTAGCAAAAGGCGCTGTGCCCCGCCGGTACGGTTTCGTCGAAGGCGGCATCCGGCGCCAAGGCGACATCGAGATAGAGCGGCTCGGTGGCGATGCCGCCGACCGGGCCGCGCACGCCTTCTCGCGTCACGCCGGCGATGACGCGCAGCGCGGCTCCCTCGCGCGCGACGGTCGCAATCGCCGCGGCCGGGATGTCCTGGTAGCGCGGCGCCGTCATCTTATCGCGCGCCGGCAGGTTGACCCAAAGCTGGAAGCCGCGCATCAGCCCGTTCTCTTGCAGCGGCATCTCGGAATGGACGATGCCGCGCCCGGCTGTCATCCATTGCACTGAGCCCGGTCCGAGATCGCCCTCGTTGCCGTGATTGTCGCGGTGCCGCATGTGGCCGGCGAGCATGTAGGTCACGGTCTCGAAGCCACGATGCGGATGATCGGGAAAGCCGGCGATATAGGCCGAGGGATCGTCGGAGCCGAACTCGTCGAGCAGCAGGAAAGGGTCGAGCTCGGGCAGATCCGGGCCGCCGATGATGCGGGTCAGGCTAACTCCGGCGCCGTCGCTCGTCTTGTGACCGGTGATCATGCGGGTAACCTCGCGCAGATGCGCCTCGGCTGGCTTCGCGGCTTGGATTGCCGTCATCGGACATTTCTCCTCATCGGCAGCGTTCGACGGCATAGATGGTCACGCCTCGCCGCCCCGGCACCCCGCACCGCTCGCATGGCAGATGCGCCCCTCGCCAGTACCGGCTTTCCAGAAAGGCTGGTACATCGGTCACGGGTGTGTATACCCGCCTCGTTGCAGAGACCGACATTCTCCTGGCTCAGGCTTCGCGATGGCTGGCACTAGGGCTTGCGCCATTCCTCGTGCAGCATGGCGAAGAGGATATGATCCTGCCAGCTGCCGTCGATGCAGAGATATTTCTGCGCGTAGCCCTCCTCGCGGAAGCCGGCTTTGGCGAGCAGGCCGCGGCTCGGCACGTTGGTCGGCAGGCAAGCGGCCTCGACCCGATGGAGGCGCAGGCGCAGAAAGGAAAATTCGAGCGCGAGGCGGAGCGCCTCCAGCATGTAGCCCTGGCGCGCGTGGCGCTCGCCGATCCAGTAGCCCAGGCTGCCAGTCTCGGCGACGCCGCGCCTGACATTGCTGAGGCCGATGCCGCCGACCAGCGCGTCGTCGTTCTGGCGGAAGGCGAAGAAGCTGTAGCCCTGGTCGGTGCGCCAATCCATGGCGTAACGGGCGATACGGCGGCGGAACGAGGCACGACTCAAAGCGTCGGACGGCCAGGCCGGTTCCCAAGGCGTCAGAAAGGCACGCGACTCGCCCCGCAGCGCCGCCCAGGCCTGCCAGTCACTACGCTCCGGCGGTCGCAACCAGATTCGCGGACCGTCGAGGCGCAGCGCCGGCGGCTGCAGGTTGAAGAGGCGGGGCAATTGCAGAAGCTCGGCGGCCGATCCCCGCGCGGTCGACCGCTTAACGGGCAAAACGCGCACTGATCCGGTCGAAATGCTCGACCCTGCCGACTTGGCCGAGCGCGGCAAAGGTCGGCCGGGTCGCGGTGACTCGCTGGGCGACACGCATAACCGCCTCGTTGTCGACTGCCTCGATGCGGGCGACGATATCGGCGACATCGAGGAGCTCGTCATAGACAAGGAGATGCTGGGCGAGCTGCTCGCAACGCGCCGAGGTGCTCTCGAGCGACATCAGGATACCGGCCTTGAGCTGCGCTCGCGCCCGCCGCAACTCTGCAGCGCCGAGCCCGTCGCAGACCCGGCGGATCTCCTCGCACATCGCCGGGATCAACTCGACGACCTCCTCCGGTCCGGTGCCGGCATAGACGCCGAAGACGCCGCTATCGCGATAGCCATGCGCGAAGGAGTAGATTGTATAGACTAGACCGCGCTTTTCGCGGATCTCCTGGAAAAGACGCGAGGACATGCCGCCGCCGAGCGCCGCCGACAGCACCGAGGCCGCGTAATGATCGGGATCGGTATAGGCGAGACCGGAGAAGCCGAGAACGACGTGCACCTGCTCAAGATCGCGCTGCTCGCGCAGCTCGCCGCCGATGTAATGCGCCGGCTCGGTACGCGCGGCGCCGACCCGCGGCAGCTTGGCGAAGGCTCGCTCGGCATGGGCGACGAGCGAATCGTGGTCGATATTGCCAGCCGCGGCGAGCACCATGCGGGGCGCCGCATAGTTGTCGTGCAGATAGGCGGCGACTGTGTCGCGCGCCATGTTCTGGATGATCTCGGGCCGGCCGAGCACCGGCCGTCCCATCGCCTGGTCGGGAAAGGCGCGCTCCTGGAAGAGGTCGAAGATGATGTCGTCAGGCGTGTCGATCGCCTGGCCGATCTCCTGCAGAATGACGGTGCGCTCGCGATCGAGCTCCACCGGGTCGAAGACCGAGTGCTGCAGGATGTCGGCGAGGATATCGACGGCGAGCGGCACGTCCTCCTTGAGCACCTTGGCGTAATAGGCGGTGTGCTCGCGCGAGGTATAGGCGTTGAGGTGGCCGCCGACTGCCTCGATCTCCTCCGCGATGGCGAGGGCGCTGCGCCGCTCGGTCCCTTTGAACGCCATATGCTCGAGAAGATGCGCGACGCCGTTGATCGCCGCCGGCTCATGCCTTGTGCCGACATCGACCCAGACGCCAAGCGACACCGTCTCGACCGCATCCATGCGATCGGTGACGATGCGGAAGCCGCCGGGCAGCGTGCTGAGGCGGACGGTCATGCCGCGCCTCCCACCCGCCGCGCCGGTGCGGCAACCGGCCGCACATGGTCGCTGATATAGCGCTGCACGGCGGCTAGCTCGTTGGGCAGCACGGTGATGCGCTCGCGCCGGGTCAACAGGTCGGAGAGATGGGGCGGCAGGGCCGGGCGGATGCCGATCGCCGCCTCGACGGCATCGGGGAATTTGGCGGGATGGGCGCTGGCCAGCGCGACCATCGGCACCGTCTTGTCTTGACGGGCGGCGCGCGCGGCGGCGACGGCGATGGCGCTGTGCGGATCGAGCAGCTCGCCGCTCGCCCGCCAGGTCGCCGCGATGCTCTCGCGCGTGCCCTCATCGTCGACGCGGTGCCCGGTGAACAGGCTCTGCGCCATCCGCCACTCTGCCTCGCTCGCCGGCAGCGTGCCGGTGACGCGGAATTCCTGCATGGCGGCAGCGACGGTGGCGCCGCTGCCGCCTTTCAGCTCGAAGAGGAACCGCTCGAAATTGCTCGACACCTGGATATCCATGCTCGGGCTGAGACTCGGCTCGACGCCGCCGATCGTCATTTTACCGCTCGCCAGGAAGCGGGCGAGAATGTCGTTGCGGTTGGTGCCGATGACGAGCTCGGCGATCGGCAGCCCCATGCGGCGCGCCATGTGGGCGGCGAGGACATTGCCGAAATTGCCGGTCGGCACGCTGAACGAGACCGGCCGGTGCGGCGCGCCGAGCGCCAGCGCGGCAGCGAAGTAATAGACGATCTGCGCGACGACGCGTGCCCAGTTGATCGAGTTGACCGCCGACAGGTTGAGCCGGTCGCGGAACGCCGCATCGGCAAACATCGCCTTCACGAGATCCTGGCAGTCGTCGAACGTGCCCTCGACGGCGATGGCGTGGACATTGGCGGCGGCGACCGTCGTCATCTGGCGGCGCTGCACCTCGGAGACACGGCCCTGCGGGTAGAGGATGAAGATGTCGACAGCGTCGCGGTCGCGACACGCCTCGATAGCGGCCGATCCGGTATCGCCCGAGGTCGCGCCGACGATGGTGACGCGCGTGCCGCGCTGGGTCAGCAGCGCGTCGAACAGCCGGCCGACGAGCTGCAGCGCGTAGTCCTTGAAGGCGAGGGTTGGGCCATGGAAGAGCTCCATCAGCCACAGCCCGGTATCGAGTTCCTTGAGCGGCGCCACTGCGGCGTGGCCGAAACCGGCATAGGATTCGGCGATGAGCGGGGCGAGCGGCAGGGCGCCGATCCGCGGGCCGGCGAAGACGCCGACGATCCGCGCGGCAAGCGCTGCGTAGGACAGGCCGGCGAGGCCGGCGATCTCCGCGGGCGAGAAGACTGGGACGCGCTCGGGGACGTAAAGGCCGCCATCCGGCGCCAGCCCGGCGAGCAGGACCTCGTCGAAGCTCAAACGAGCGGGGGTCGGAGCGGCGTCGCGGGTGCTGAGATACTGCAAGGGAACTACCGAAACCATGTGATCATGATCCGAAAGTAGCCCTGCGCCACCCGACCTGCAACAGAGAGGCCGCGATCGGCCACCTGAAATCGCTCAAGTGAACGGGGAAAATGCCTTTTTTCCAATCCGCTAGCCGGCGCGGCCAGGAATCGCTCTGGGCGATCCCTGGCCGGCACGCGGTTACGCCGCCAGGCTGGCGGCGGTAGTGGGCTGGTTCTGGAAGGCCTGCTCCTGGAGACGGATCAGGGCTGCCAGCAACTTCTCCGCAGGCGACTGCGGAGCCGCGGCGGTCGAACTATCAGTGCCCGTCGTGGCGCTCGAAGACGCGCTGGTCGAGTCGGCTGTCGCCGGCGTCGACAAGGTGATCTTCGTGCCGTCCGCGTAGCTCACGGTCGTGGTCGTCGAGCCATCGGCATTGGTGACCGAGGTCGAGCTGCCGGCCGCGCTCGTCGAACCCGCCCCACCCGGCGCGCTCGCCTGGATGAGCGACGCCAGCGGGTCGCCGCCCTCCGCGCCGCCGCCGCCATGATGATGGTGGCCTTTCGGAGCGCCCGCCGCGAACTCGGCCTGGCTGACCGAGCCGTCGCCATTGGTGTCGAGCTTGGCGATCAAGGCGTCCGCCGCCTGGGTCGCCTGGTCGGTCGTCACCCCGGCCGCGCCAGCGACCTTGGTGAAGGCGGATTCGAGCTCGGATTTGCTGATCTGCCCGTCGCCGTTGCTGTCGAGCGCGGCGAAAAGCTGACCACCGCCGGGACCGCCCGAAGCCCCCTGCGGCACCGCGCTGCTGTCGCTCGAGGGTTGCTGCTCCTGCAGCACGATCAGCACGCTGAGCACGCCCGAGCTCAACCCGTTCGAGCCGCTGCCCGTGGTCTGGTTCGAGGCATTGGTGGTCGACCCCGACGCGTTGCTGCTACTTTCGAGCTCGCTGATGATGGCATCGAGCCCGCCGCCGGTTGCGCTGGCCTTTTGGGCATCACTGCTGGTGCTGGTCTTGGCGAGAAGCTGCTGGCGAATCGCGGCGAGCAGATCCGCCGCGGTGCTTCCTATGCTGTTGATACTGGACATTGCACATTCCTTTCCTTCATTCGCTGGTCATGTCATCACGTCCCATCGCTTGAGGATTTGATCCGTGACGTCCCGTCGGCCGTCGCCAGGCGCAACGTCTCGCCCTTTCTGGGCGTCATGGGTTAGACGAAAACCAAGTGCTTCTCCTGCGTATAAAATCGATCTTGTGGTAGATTATTCGGGTAAAAATCTAGAATAATGAAAAAACTCTAGCGCCAATTCTGCTCCGAGCGACTAGCAAGACATGTCATGAATCGAGTCTAATCATAATATTATGTACGATTTATCTTTGTTTATCTGTATGATTACTCTATCAGGACGGTCCTAAGCCGGCAAAGCTGCAAAACGACCGAACGGCACTACCGTGCTTT
>DATAQP010000452.1:0-5257 GCA_036264595.1 Allostellaceae bacterium | reverse complement strand
ATCCGCCCCGGGACTGACGGGCTCTTCGTCCTCGCCCTCATCCACGAGCTCTTGCGCGCCGGCAAGATCGACGAGGAGTACCTCGTCCGCTACACCAACGCGCCGTGGCTCGTCATCCAGGACGAGGGCGCGGCCGATCACGGGCTCTTCGCCCGCGACGGCGACGGCCGGCCGCTGGTCTGCGACGATGCGACCGGCGCGCCCACCGATGCGCGCGATCCCGCCATCGTGCCGCGCCTCGCCGGCACGGTGACGCTGGCCGACGGGCGGCAGGCGGTGCCCGCTTTTCAGCTCATGGCCGAGCGCTGCCTCGAGCCGCGCCATTCCGCCGAGCGCGCCGCCGCGGAAACCGGCATCGATGCGGCGAGGATCAAGCGCATCGCCGCCGAGCTCGCCCATGCCGCCTTCAACGAGAGCGTCGTCATCGATCAGCCCTGGACGGATTGGGCGGGACGGCGCCATGAGCGCATGGTCGGACGTCCTGTGTCGATGCACGCCATGCGCGGCATCTCGGCGCATTCCAACGGCTTCCACACCTGCCGCGCCATCCATATCCTGCAGATGCTGCTCGGCAGCATCGATACGCCCGGCGGCTTCCGCTACAAGCCGCCCTTCCCGCGGCCGATCCCGCCGGGGCTGAAGCCGGCCGGCCGGCCCCATCAGATCACGCCGGGCAAGCCGATGGCCGGCCCGCCGCTCGGCTTCCCGACCAGCCCGGACGACCTCCTGGTCGCCGACGACGGCACGCCTTTGCGCATCGACAAGGCGTTCTCGTGGGAGGCGCCGCTCGCCGCGCACGGGCTCCTCCACCACGTCATCAGCAATGCCTGGAAGGGCGATCCCTACAAGATCGATACGCTCTTCATGTTCATGGCGAATATGAGCTGGAATTCGTCGATGAACACGGCCGGCGTGATGTCCATGCTGACCGACAAGGATGCGTCCGGCGCGTACAAGATCCCGCGCATCATCTATTCGGACGCCTATGCCAGCGAGATGGTCGCCTATGCCGATCTCGTGCTGCCGGACACCACCTATCTCGAACGCTGGGACTGCATCTCGCTGTTCGACCGGCCGATCTGCGACGCCGACGGCGCCGCCGATTCGATCCGCCAGCCGGTGGTGGCGCCCGACCACGACGTCAGGCCTTTCCAGGACGTGCTCATCGAGCTCGGCGCCCGGCTCGGCCTGCCCGGCCTCATCAAGCAGGATGGCAGCCCGCGCTATCCCGGCTTCTATGCCGACTACCTCGTCCATCACGAGCGCAAGCCGGGCTTCGGCATGCTGGCGGGCTGGCGCGGCGCCGACGGGACGCAGCACGGCGTCGGCGCGCCCAACCCGAAGCAGCTCGACGCCTATATCGCCAACCAGTGCTTCTGGCGCAGCGAAATCCCGGCGAGCGCGCGCTACTTCAAGCACGCCAACCGCGACTATCTCGACTGGGCGGTCGGAATGGGCCTGCTCGACAAGGCGGAGCCGATCGTGCTCAACCTCTACAGCGAGATCCTGCAGAAATTTCGCCTCGCTGCCGAGGGCCATGGTGCGGTGCAGCCGCCGGACGAGCACCGGTTGCGGGTGAAGACCTATTTCGATCCGCTGCCGCTCTGGTACATGCCGTTCGAGGAGAGCGAGGCCGGACCCGACGCCTTCCCGCTGCACGCCGTCACCCAGCGGCCGATGGCGATGTATCATTCCTGGGGCTCGCAGAACGCCTGGCTGCGCCAGATCCACGGCGAGAACCGCCTGCACATCAACCGGCGGAGGGCGACGGCGCTCGGCATCGAAGACGACGACTGGGTCTACGTCACCAGCCATCACGGCCGCATCAAGGTGCAGGCCAAGCTGATGGAGGGGGTCAATGCCGACACGGTGTGGACGTGGAATGCGATCGGGAAGCGCGCCGGTGCCTGGAACCTCGCTCCCGACGCCAAGGAGGCGCAGCGCGGCTTCCTCCTCAATCACCTCATCGCTGAGCTCTTGCCCGAGCGCGGTGACGGGCAGCGTTATGCCAATGCCGACCCGGTGACCGGCCAGGCCGCCTGGTACGATCTGCGCGTCAAGATCGAGAAGGCGCCGGCGGAGGAGCGGGTCAGCGAGCCGCATTTCGCCACGCTGCCGATGCCGCCGCATTCGCCGGCGCGGCCGGACGTGCTGCGCTATGGTGGGCGCTTCCGCATCGCCCGGGCGGGAGGCGAGAGATGACCAGCTTGCCCGCGCAACCGGGAGCGAAGCGACTCGGCCTCGTCATCGATCTCGATATCTGCGTCGGCTGTCACGCCTGCGCGGTCAATTGCAAACAGTGGAACTCCGGCGGCATCGCCGCGCCGCTCACCGATCTCGACCCTTACGGCGCCGAGCCGAACGGGGTGTGGTTCAACCGCGTGCACAGTTTCGAGGCCGGCGACGGCGCGAAGGGGCGGACGGTGCATTTTCCCCGCTCGTGCCTGCATTGCGCCGAGCCCGCCTGCGTCACCGTCTGCCCGACCGGCGCTTCCTACAAGCGGGCGGAGGACGGCATCGTGCTGGTCGACGAGCAGCTCTGCATTGGCTGCAAGCTGTGCTCCTGGGCCTGTCCCTATGGTGCCCGCGAGTTCGACGAGGATGCCGGCGTCATGAAGAAATGCACGTTGTGCATCGACCGCATCTACAACGAGACCTTCGACCCGGTCGACCGGGTGCCGGCTTGCGTTTCCACCTGTCCCGTCTCGGCGCGCCATTTCGGTGATCTCGGCGATCCCGATTCGGCGGTCTCGCAGATGGTAGCCGCGCGCGGCGGTTACGATCTGATGCCCGAGATGGGCTATGCGCCGACCAACAAATACCTGCCGCCGCGGCCGCACAAGGACAGCGCCGGCTGCACCGGCGCCCTCGCCGAGCTGGCACCGGCGATCCCTGCCGGCAGCGGCGGGCTGCTCGGTTGGATCGACCAGCTGCTGTCCCGTTGAGCCGCCCTTAAGCGAGAGCCGGCATGCATCCGTCCTTCTCCGTCATCTTCTTCACCACCGCCTCGGGGGCCGGCTATGGCCTCCTCGCCCTGCTCGGCGTGCTGGCGCCGCTCGGCGTCACGCCGACGAGCTCGGCCTTCGGCTTCGTCGCGCTTGCCCTTGCCCTCGGCGGCGTCACCGCCGGCCTGGTCTCCTCGACCTTCCATCTCGGCCATCCTGAGCGCGCCTTGCGCGCTTTCTCGCAATGGCGCTCGTCGTGGCTGTCGCGCGAGGGCGTCGCCTCGGTAGTCACCTACGTGCCGGCCGGGCTCTTCGCCATCGCCTGGGTGTTCTTCGGCACGATCTCCGCCCTCCTTGGGGCCTTGGCCGCGATCGGCGCTGTCGTCACCGTCATCTGCACGGCGATGATCTATCGCTCGCTGAAGCCGATCCAGCGCTGGCACAATTCCTGGGTCCTGCCGAACTACCTGGCGCTGGCGGTGATGACCGGCGCGCTGTGGCTTGCCCTGCTGCTGCAGACCTTCGGCGCCGGAAATCGTGGGGTCGCCTGGCTGACCCTCCTCGCCATTGTCCTCGCCGCGGTGCTGAAGCTCGGCTATTGGCGCTTCATCGATAGCAGCGCCAGCGCCAGCACGGTGGCCAGCGCCACCGGCCTCGGCGCGCTCGGCACCGTCCGGTTGTTCGAGGCGCCGCACACGTCGGAGAATTATCTCCTCAAGGAGATGGGCTTCCGGATCGCTCGCAAACATGCCGCCAAGCTGCGCCGCATCGCCTTCCTCCTCGCCTTCGCCCTGCCCTTCCTCCTTGCCCTCGTGCCGCTCTTCGCCGCCGGCTGGCCGGCCGCCCTCGCCGCGCTCCTCGCCGCCCCCCTTGCGACAATCGGCATCCTCACCGAGCGCTGGCTCTTCTTTGCCGAAGCCAAGCACGCGGTAACGCTTTACTACGGCAGCGCCGCAGCCTGATCCGCCGGCCGCTTTGATTGGCAATGTCGATGATGCCATTTGCGTACTGTCTTGGACGGGGTTTCCCGCGCGAAGGATGATCCGCAACCATTTCCGCCTCGCGCCCCCAGCCTCGCGCCCAGGGGGCGCCAATCCCGCCAATCGAGCCGGATGAACAGGGAGAACGCACCATGAGTCCGACCGCCGCCCCCGCCACGCCGCCGCGCCGAAAAGTCACCATTCCTTCCTTGAACGCCAAGATGAAGAAGGGTGAGGCCATCGTACAAATGGCAATCTACGACTATCGCAGCGCCGTCATCGCCGATCGTCTCGGGGTCGATATTCTGTGCGTTTCGGACACGGGCGGCATGGTGCTCTTCGGCCATCGCAGCACCGTCTCGGTCACCTTCGAGGAGGTGATGTCGATGTCGCAGGCAGTCGATCGCGGCTCGAAATACGGGCTGCGCATGGTCGACATGCCGTATTGGAGCTTTCACATCTCGCCCGAGCAGGCGGTCGAGAATGCCGGCCGCTTCGTCCACGAGGCCAATGCCGAGGTGATGAAATGCGAGGGCAACAAGCATCACGCCCGCAATATCGAGGCGATCGTCCGCGCCGGCATTCCGGTGCAGGGCCATATCGGCATCACGCCGATGCGCATGCCGCAGCTCGGCGGCTTCGTCGCGCAAGGCAAGACCGCTGCGAGCGCCGCTGCCCTCGTCGAGGACGCCCATGCCATGGTCGATGCCGGCTGCTTCTCGATCATGTGCGAGGTCACGACCCAGGAAGTCTGCCAGTATCTCACCGAGACGCTGCCGGTGCCGGTGATCAGCCTCGGCGCCGGCAACCAGGCGCATGGCGTGCACATCATCAGCTCGGATCTCTTCCACCTCTATGAAGAGCACACGCCGCGCCACTCGAAGATCTACACCGATCTCATCCCGATCATAGAGGACGTCTACACGCGCTACATGACCGATGTGCGCGAGCGCGCCTATCCCGGTCCCGAGCACACCGTCTACATGACGCCACAGGAGCTCGAGAGCTTCGCCAAGTCGGTCAACTGGGCGCGCCCGCCGATCGACGAGGCCGTCGAGCGCGAGAAGGCCAAGAAGGCAGCGAAACCCAAATAGGTTCGGCACGTCCCGCTCGACGGTCTCCGCCGCCGAGCGGGCATTGGCACGACACGATCGGCCTCGCGATGCGACGCCGCAGGAGAGAGGACGAACCTTGGCCAAGGGATCTGATCAGCACCGTCATCCGCAGAGCGACATCGCGATTGCCCAGGCGGCGCGGATGCGGCCGATCGTCGATGTGGCGCGCGACAAGCTCGGCATCGCGCCGGAGCAATTGAGCCCGTACGGGCATCAC
>DATAQP010000325.1:0-11171 GCA_036264595.1 Allostellaceae bacterium | reverse complement strand
CGCGCCTCGCCGAGGAGGTCGCGCCCGGCCGGGGTGAGCGATAGGCCCTTGGCGTGGCGGCGGACGAAGAGCTGCACGCCGAGCACCGCCTCGAGATGGCCGAGCGCCGCCGAGATCGAGGCCTGCGAGACGTGGATCGCCTGCGCCGCGCCGGTGATGCTGCCATGCTCGCCGGCGGCGACGAAATAGCTGAGCTGCTTCAGCGTGTAGCGCACAAGGCGGCGGAATCTACTCGGCGGCCATCTTGCGGCGCCCGTGCACGCGGTCCGAGAGGCCGGCCGATTTCTGCACGAAGGCGAGCGCCTGGTCCCAGTCGAAATTGCGGTAGACGGCGGCGAGATGGGCGAAGGGCGGCGATTGCGCGAAGAGCTGGAAGGTCAGCCGGTGGCCGGCATAGTCCGAGTTCAGGAGATCGCGCGCGAAGGCGAGCAGCTTGCGCCGATCCTCCGCCGTCCAGTTCTCGTTGACGGTGTAGAACTTCTCCAGCCATGCCGCGGTTTCCGGCGCGACGAAGGCGGCCGCATCGGGCGTCACGCAGATCTGCCCGCCGCACAGCTCGCGGGCGATATGCATCATGTGATGGAGCTGCGAGCAGGCGAGGACGCGGCCGGTATAGAGCAGCGACTGGTTCGGCATCAAGAGTCCCGCCGGGCTGCGCTCGGCGGTGGCGATCGCGGCGGTCAAATGCGCGTTGATGCCCTCGCGGTAGCAGGCGAGCTGTGCCAGCTTCTCCTGGACGGCCTGCTGCTTGTCGAGCCCGGTCTGCCGCGCGTTGAAGAGGGCCGCGCCGATCATCATGTCGGCGAGCTTCAGATTGCGCTGCACGAAGGCGAAGGCGCTGTAGCGGTGCAAGGTGGCGCGGATGAAGGTCGCCGCCTTGGTGTGCCGGTAGAACAGCACGTTCTCCCAGGGGATGACGACATTGTCGAAGATGACCAGAGTGTCGATCTCGTCGAACCGGTTGGCGAGCGGGTAATCCTCGGCCGGCGCGCGGCCGGCGAAGCCGGTACGGCAGATGAATTTGAGCCCCGGCGAGCCGAGATCGCAGACGAAGCCGACGGCGTAGTCCGAGAGCTTGGCGTCGCCCCAATTGGCGATCGTCGGCTTGGTGAAGGCCTGGTTGGCATAGGCCGCCGCGGTCTCGTATTTGGCGCCGCGCACGACGATGCCAGCATCGGTTTCCTTGACGACATGGAGCAGCATGTCGGGATCCTGATCCTGCGGCCGCTTCGAGCGGTCGCCCTTGGGATCGGTATTGGCCGAGACGTGGAAGGGATCCTGCGCGATGGCGCGGTCGATATGGGTCTTGATGTTGACGGCGAAGCGCGGATCGACCTCGTTGAGCAGATCCTGCCCGTCATAGAGCGACCACATCTCGCCGATCGTCTCGTCGCCGACGCGGGTGACGACGCCGCCGATCTCGTCGAGCACCGCATCGGTGGCGCGCCGTTTGGCGTGCCAGTCCTCCTGCGTGTAGGGCAGCTTGAGTCCGATGGCGAAATCCTCGCCGCCCTCGCGATAGGTCAGCGCCGCGCGATGAGCGGCCTCGTGCTGCATGTCGTAGATGCGGGCACGGATGTCGACCAGCGGCTTGAACATCCTGTGGGTCGTCACATCGGCGACGCGCTCGCCGTTGATGTAGACCTCGCGTCCATCGCGGAGCGAATCGCGGTACTGGGCGCCGGTGCGGATCATGGGGGTGTTTCCTCTTGGCAGATCAGATGTCGAGCGCGGTCGCGCGGCCGTAGCGTCGGCCGGTATAGAGCAGCGGCGCCGCCTCGCTTTCGCCGGCGGCGAGGACGCGGCCGATGAAGACGGTGTGGCTGCCCGCCTCGTGGCACGACCAGAGCGCGCAGTCGAAGCGCGCCGCCGCGCCGTCGAGGCAGGGCGCGCCGGTGACCAAGCCGCGCCATTCGCCGATGGTGAAATCGAAGGGCGCGCCCCAGCGCGGCCGTCCGGCGAAGGTGTCCGAGATATGCGCCTGGCAGTCGGCGAGGACGCTGATGGCGAAGACGCCGTTCGCGCGGATCGCCCGGTTGGCCGGGCTTTCCCGCCGGATGCAGGCGAGGACGAGGGGCGGCTCGGCCGAGACCGAGCTCATCGCGCTGACCGTCACGGCGAAGCGTCCCGCCTTGCCGTCGGTCGCCACCACGGTGACGCCTGAGACGGCGCGGCCCATCGCCCGGACGAAGAGGAGGCTGGCGACGCTCGGAGTGCCGGCGTGCTCGCCCGGCGCGGGGTCCTCGGCGTCGGGCGCGTCGTTTCGCATCGGGGCAGACATCGGGGCCTCCGTTGTGGCGCGGCCGTTGAGCTGACCCTCGTAGTGTCGCCCGTCGCGCTGCATTGGTAAAATAAATCTTTACGGTGTTTTACCTCAAATATTCCGAAGCAAAGGGGCACCCCGTCACCCGCCCTCTTGCATGGCTCGGCAGCGATTTACGCATGGCGGGTGCAACACGTTCTTAACATCGCTCGCTCATTGTCCCCGGCGATGTGTCAGCCCCCTTCTTCAGCTCAGCGAGGACCTTGCCATGTCGACCATCTCCCTCAGCGCCGCCCACGGCCAGCGCCGGCCCCATTCTCTCGTGATGACGCTTGTCGTCCGCGTCCTGCGCGCCTTCGAGCGCCGCCGCGCGCTCCAAGAGCTCGCCGCCCTCGATGACCGCATGCTGAGCGATATCGGCGTCCGCCGCGCCGATATCGGGCTCGTCGTCGACAGCCACCGCTACTAGTCGAGGCGCCCCGCCTTCCCTCGTCTTCCGCCTCCTGTCCCCGAGGGCGGGAGGCGGGGAGGAGGGAAGCTCCGTTGGCGTCTTCCGCCCACGGGCGAGAAAAAATATCCGGATCGGTCTTTTTTGCTTGACAGACCGGATAGAGAAGCATAGAGTTTCGCGCATGTTCGGAATCTGCGTCCGCGCCGATCCGAACCTCCCCTGAACCATCCGAATTGCGTGCTCCCGCCGGCGTCTCTCGCGCCGGCGCGATCGCGCGTGCCTGGGAGGGCGACATGCCAACCACACCCGTCGAGATCCTGACTGGGAAAGAGAGCGTGGCGGCGACCAAGCGGCGGGCCACGCTCGACCGCTGGATCGGCCGTCCGAGCGCGGCGCAGCGGCGCCTGCTCGACGCTCTCTTCGCCACCATGGTGGAAGATTTCGAGAAGCACGGGCCGAAGACCATCGCGATCGTCCGCAATAAGGACCCGGTGAACTATCTCCGGCTGATGATCGCCCTGGTGCGCAAGCCGCTCTCCGATCTCGAGACCGAAAGGTTGTTCAGCAATGACGACGTTGCCGACGCTCTCGCCCGACTTGATCAAATTGCTGCGCGGTTTTCACTCGACTTTCGACAAGTGGACGAAGGGACGGACGATTCGCTACCGGCCTTTGGATTACCGGGCCTACCCGAAGCAGAATGAGTTCCACGAAGCCGGCGCTAGGCATCGCGAGCGTCTCTTCCTCGCCGGCAACCAGCTCGGCAAGACGCTGGCCGGCGCCTTCGAGGAGGCCGTCCATGCGACGGGGAAATATCCCGCCTGGTGGCGCGGGCGGCGCTTCGACGGGCCGACCAATTCCTGGGTCGCCGGCATCACCGGCGAGAGCACGCGCGACACGGTGCAGCGCGCGCTGATGGGCCGCCACCTCTGGGGCGGCGGCGGCGCGCTGCGCCAGGACGACATCGCCGGGCGGACCTTGGCGCGCGGCGTGGCAGGCCTCATCGACACGCTCCGAATCCGCCACGTCGCCGGCGGCATCTCGACCATCGCCTTCAAATCCTATGAGAAGGGGCGCGAGAAATGGCAGGGCGAGACGCTGCACCGCGTGTGGTTCGACGAGGAGCCGCCCTTCGACATCTATACCGAAGGCCTGACCCGCACCAACGCCACGGGCGGGCTGGTCTTTCTCACCATGACGCCGCTGCTCGGCATGTCCGAGCTGGTTCGCGCCTTCCTCGAGACATCGGGCAAAGAGAGGCACGTCACGACAATGACCATCGACGACGCCCTCCATTACAGCGACGAGGAGCGGGCGCGCATAATCGCCGCCTATCCCGCGCATGAGCGCGAGGCGCGCGCAAACGGCATTCCGACCCTCGGCTCGGGCCGCATCTTCCCGATCGAGGAGGCGGCGATCGCCATCGAGCCCTTCGCCATCCCGCGCCACTGGCCGTTGCTGGGCGGCATCGATTATCTCGGGTACACGGGCGGCCGGACTTTCGAGAAATGGAAGGGTGTCGCGGCCAAATAGATTCCGCGTTACATAACGCATATAGAGGCCGCCCGCCATCGCGCGGGCGGCCCTTTTTTGTTGTGGCGTTCAGCGCAGCTTAGGATTGAGCGCGTCGCGCAGCCAGTCGCCGAGCAGGTTGACCGACAGCACCATGACGACGAGGGCGAGGCCGGGAAACACTGTGATCCACCATTCGCCGGAGAACAGGTAGTTGTTGCCGACGCGAATGAGCGTGCCGAGCGAAGGCTGCGTCGGCGGCAGGCCGACGCCGAGGAAGGACAAGGTCGCCTCGGTGATGATCGCCAGGGCGAGATAGATCGTCGTGATGACGAGGACGGGACCCATGACATTGGGCAGGACGTGCTGCAGCATGATCGCCAGCGGGCGGCGTCCGATCACGCGGGCGGCCTGGACATACTCCTTGTTCTTCTCGACCATCGTCGAGCCGCGCACGGTGCGCGCGAACTGGACCCAGCCCGAGAAGCCGATTGCCAGGATGAGGACATAGATGCCGAGTTCGTTGTGAAGGTCGCGCGGCAGGATGACGCGGGCGACGCCGTCGACCAGCAGGGCGATCAGGATGGCGGGGAACGACAGCTGAACGTCGGCGATGCGCATGATCAACGAATCGACGACCCCGCCGACATAGCCGCTGACCAGGCCGAGCGTCACGCCGAGGACGAGGGCGAAGACGACCGAGCAGAAGCCGACGAGGATCGAGATCCGTGCGCCGTAGAGAATGGTCGACAGCATGTCGCGGCCCTGTGTGTCGGTGCCGAGCGGATAGGTCCACTCGCCACCCTCGATCCAGGCCGGTGGCAGCGAGGCGTCGAGCAGGTTGAGGGTGCGCAGATCGAGCGTGTCGTGCGGTGCCAGCCAAGGCGCGCCGACGGCGCCGAGGATCGAGATCGCGGTGAGGATCGCCGCGACGATCGTCACCGGCGAGCGCCGGAAGCTGTGCATGATGTCGCTGTCCCAGGCGCGGTACAGCGCGCCGGGGCGTACCGTTGCTGGGCGGTCGGGTGTGCTCGCTTCGATGGCTCCAGTATCCATTGGCTCCAGCAATTGCCCCTGGTCTCGTGTACCCTGCCCAACGGGTTCGATGGGCGTGTGGCAGGGTCGGGATGATCGTCCCGCTTCCGTATTTTCGCAAGGCGACACTCGCGGCGTGGTGCGATCTCTGGCGAGCCGCGGGGACCGCCTGGCTGGCCGACCGCGCTCCGAGCATGGGGGCGGCGATGGCCTATTACATGGTCTTCTCCCTGGCGCCAGTGCTGATTCTCGTCATCGCGGTCGCCGGGCTGGTCTTCGGCCAGGCTGCGGCGCAAGGCGCGATCGTCGAGCAACTCGGCGATTTGATGGGCGTGGAGGGAGCGGCGGCACTCCAGGCGATGATCGTCAGTGCCGGTCACAAGCGCGCGGGCATCATCGCCACGCTGATCGGAACGGGCGCCTTGCTGGTCGCCTCGACCGCCGTATTCGTCGAGCTGCAAGCCGCACTCAACGTGATCTGGAAAGTTGCGCGACGGCCGCGGCGGGCGTTGATCGCAGTGGTACGCGAGCAGCTGTTGAGCCTGTCGCTGATCCTGGCGCTCGGTTTCCTCCTCCTCGTCTCGCTCGTTCTCAGCGCGGCGCTCAGTGCCTTTTGACACTATCTCGATGGGGTCTTTCCCGGCCTGCCCCTGATGCTCCGGATCCTGCATCTTGCCCTGTCGTTCGGCATGATGTCGGTCCTCTTCGGCATGATCTTCAAGATCCTGCCGGACACGCCAGTCGCCTGGCAGGACGTCTGGGTCGGGGCGATGACCACGGCGCTGCTGTTCAGCATCGGCAAATACCTGATCGGCCTCTATATCGGCAGCAGCAATGTTGCCTCGACCTACGGTGCGGCCGGCGCCTTGGTGATCATCCTGTTGTGGATCTACTATTCAGCACAGATCCTTCTCTTCGGCGCCGAGTTCACCAAGGCCTGCGCGGATCGTCGGTTGGCGCTCGCCGCCGCCGCGCGGGAGACACAGGTGCGGGCCCTAAGATAAGGGGAGGACCGGGGCCGCGCGCAGCGCCGTTGTGCGACGGGAACGCCTGTGCGAGACTTGCCCTATAAATCATAAGATAACTGTCCGGCTCGCATCCGTTCGTCCGCCAGAGTTGGCGGAACGGGGCGAATTGATCGAGATTGGCACCGGTGATGGGAAAGAATTTCTCTTTTTACGAGCAGACCGGCATCCTCATTCCGGGGGCGACGCTCGTCTTCGGGCTGCTCTTCTTCTTTCCCGAGTTCCGCATGCTGTTCTTCAGCGACGGCGTCAGCATCGGCGGGCTCGGCCTGTTCCTCCTGATTTCGTATGCCGCGGGACACCTCGCCGCTGCGCTCGGCAGCATCATGGAGAGCTGCGTCTGGCTCGGGCGCGGCCGACCGTCGAACTGGGTCGTCCGCGAGAAGGATTTCCTGCTCTCGCCGGAGCAGCTCGGCAGTCTCGAACAGCTGGTCAGGCAGCGCCTGAAGCTCGAAATCGCTACAGTCCGAGGGATGAGCGCGCGGCAATGGATGCCGATCTCGCGGCAGATCTATGCCGACGTCATGTCGCATGGCAAACCGGCGCGGATCGACAGTTTCGATGGCAATTACACGCTCAATCGCGGGCTGGCGGCAGCGTTGCTGGCGCTCGCTCTGCTCAGCCTCGCCTATTCGGAGACCGACTGGCGGGTGACCGTCGGCTTGCTGCCGATCGCGGCAATCTACACCTATCGCATGTATCGCTTCGGGGTGAGCTATGCCAGCGAGCTCTATGCGCAATTCCTGCTGCTACCGGCGCAGCCGCCGCTGCCGAAGCGCCCGAGCAATATTACCCGCCTGCCGGTTTCGTAAGGGCCGGTTAACCCTATCTCGGCTAGGATTTCCACCGCGGGGACCGGGCCTTCCCTGCCTTGCCAAGCCGCGCCGCGTCGTGTATCTCCTCGCGCCCGTGGCCCGCACGACCAAAAGCATGCTGCCGTAGCTCAGTGGTAGAGCACTCCCTTGGTAAGGGAGAGGTCCTGAGTTCAATCCTCAGCGGCAGCACCAGATCTCGAGCTTGATCGGGTCCGGGCGGCATTCCCGAATGGCCGGCGGGAATGGTTTCGCGACGATGGAGTGGTGCGATGGGTTATAGAGTTGCGGTGGTCGGCGCGACCGGCAATGTCGGGCGCGAGATGCTCTCCATCATGGCGGAACGCAAGTTTCCCGCCGACGAGGTCGTCGCCCTCGCCTCGGCGCGCTCGGTCGGCAAGGAAGTCTCGTTCGGCGAGGACGATATCCTCAAGATCAAGGATCTCGAGACCTTCGACTTCCGCGGCATCGACATCGTGCTGTCGTCGCCGGGCTCCAAGATTTCCGCCGTCCACAGTCCACGCGCCGCCAAGGCCGGTGCCGTGGTCATCGATAACACCTCGCATTTCCGCATGGATCCGGACGTGCCCCTCGTTGTGCCCGAGGTCAATCCCGACGCCATCGCCGGCTATAGGAAGCGTGGCATCATCGCCAACCCGAACTGCTCGACCATCCAGATGGTCGTCGCGCTGAAGCCGCTGCACGACCTCGCCACGATCAAGCGCGTCGTCGTCGCAACCTATCAGTCGGTCTCGGGCGCCGGTCGCGAGGCGATGGACGAGCTGTTCTCGCAAACGCGCGGCATCTACGTCAACGACGCCATGAAGCGCGAGCACTTCACCAAGCAGATCGCCTTCAACTGCATCCCCCATATCGACGTCTTCATGGAGGACGGCTCGACCAAGGAAGAGTGGAAGATGGCGGTCGAGACGCGCAAGATCCTCGATCCCAACATCGCCGTCGTCGCGACCTGCGTGCGCGTACCCGTCTTCATCTCGCATGCCGAGGCGGTCAATGTCGAGTTCGAGCGTGCGCTCAGCGACAGCGACGCGCGGGCCGCGCTGAAGAAGGCGGCCGGGATCACGGTGATCGACCACCGCGCCGACGAGGGCTACGCCACGCCGGCCGAGACTGCCGGCGAGGATGCTGTCTTCGTCAGCCGCATCCGCCGCGATCCGACGGTCGCGCATGGGCTGAGCTTCTGGTGCGTTTCGGACAATCTACGCAAGGGCGCGGCGCTCAACGCCGTGCAAATCGCCGAGGTGCTGGTCGAGCGCCATTTGCAGAAGAAACCGGCACCCAAGCGCAAGGCCGGCTGAGCACGCTCTAACGCACGCGACGCGGCATGAAGCGGCGGCGCGGGGCGACGAATTCATCTTGCGCGGCGACCAGCTGCAGCTCGCGGCTGCCGGAATTCCACGTTGCCTCGATGATGCTGAAAACCGCTGCGGCCATGGCGGCGAGGGCCTGCTCGGCGCTCCGCGTCAAGAGATAGTGACCGAGGAAGAGCGCGGCGCCAGCATCGCCGGCACCGTTGACCGCGATCGGCAGGAGCGGTGTGGTTACCAGCCAGGCCTCGTCGTCCTCGACGACCAGCATCTCGCTGGTCTCGGGCGGCGCATCGCCACGCTCCAGGCTGGTGACCAGCACGATGCGCGGCCCCAGCTCCTTGAGTGCGTCGGCGGCGAGAAGCGCGTCGGCGAGCGATAGGATCCGCCGGTCCGTCAGCTGCTCGAGCTCGAAATGGTTGGGCGTCGCGAGATCGGCCTGGGCGAGGGCGCGCTCGCGGAAGAACGCGGCGATACCGGGCCGGACATAGGCGCCGCCGGCACGATCGCCTATCACCGGGTCGCAGCAATAGAGCGCATCCGGATTGGCTCGCTTGACCTGGATCACCGTGTCGAGCATCGCGCTGCCGGTCTCGACCGTGCCGAGATAGCCGGACAGCACGGCGCTGCACTTCCCCAGCACGCCGCGCTCGGCGATGCCGGCGAGCAGCTCGGCGACGAGCTCGGCCGGACAGATTTGGCCGCGCCAGGACCCGTAGCCGGGGTGATTGGAGAAGGCGACGGTGTTGACCGGCCACACCTCGAAGCCGAGCCGCTGCAGGGGAAAGACGGCGGCGGAATTTCCGACATGGCCGAAGGCGACGGCGGATTGCACCGACAGGATGTTCATCGCGCTGGTAGTCGTCATCCGAATCCCGCGAGGCGGCAGGCACACCCAGCGGTTATAATGCGTCTGCCGCCCGCATCCAGCATGAATTGGAGGGAAGATGCCGGTTCCCGTTCGCGCGCGCCGCTCCGTCCTCTACATGCCTGCGGCCAATTCTCGTGCTCTCGAGAAATCGCGCGACGACGCCGGCTTCGTGCGCTCCTGCCGGCGGGGACGCGAACTCGGCTTCGACGGCAAGACGCTGATCCATCCCAAGACGATCGCGCTTGCCAATGCGGCCTTTGTGCCGTCGCCCGAGGAGGTCGCCTGGTCGCGGCGTGTCATCGCCGCGCATGATGCGGTGGCCCAGGACGGCAAGGGCATCGTCCTCGTCGACGGCAAGCTCGTCGAGAATCTGCACGTCGCGAATGCCCGCCGTCTCGTTGCCCTTGCCGCGGCGATCGAGGAGCGTACGGATTCGGCGGCCACGCGCTAAAAAGAAGGAGGCGTCAGAGGCTGGAATCGCTTCCAAGCCACGTGCCTTTCGGCACTTCTGACGCCTCCGGAGCCGGTCACGGCTCCACGGCCTGACGAGTGGGCGGTTTCCCGCCTCCGGCGCCGACATCGGGCTGATGCCAGCGCGTCCCCCGATTGACCCTGGCGGGCGTATTTACGGCGGTCGGCAACTCACGCGATCCGGCGAGCATGACGTGGCGACACGCCGATGCTGCGCTACGACATCCCGCCACGCTATCTGCTCGAAAAAGCGCAGCGGCAGGTCCTACGGCGCGGCGCGGCCTCGCGGCCGTCCCGCTCCACATGGATCGGCGGGTCATGCAACCTGCCGAATACGACGCGACGATTGGCCGTGGGGCCCTCCGACCGCGTTCCTCCGAGGCGCCCGCCTTGCGGCGGGCCGGGCATCGCCGCTCCTCGCCGCTTCCTCCGACGTCCCGTGGGACGGTCCGAGGGCGCCTGCCGGATTCGACGAAGCTCTCGCGAGCCACGGCCAATCATCTTCGGCAAGCCTCGGCAGCGCAAGTACTGTTGTTGGTGAACTTGATTTTTTCTGTGAGTAGATCGGCAAATACTGCACAGATTACGCAATACTTCTCCCCAATGTTATCCACAGCGCGCACGGGTGCGTTGTCCTCGCTGCAGCCCTGCCATCCTGTCGTATCCGAGCAGCGAGCGTTGACTTCACCAAAGCCGGCACGTTAATCATCAGCCCAATCGTCTCGCGCGGGCGTCCCGTGCCGCTTCAGCCAACCGAGGGTCTTATGCGACAAGCCGGCCGGCCGCTCTCGCCGCATCTGCAGATCTACAAGCTGCAGATCACCTCGGTCCTGTCGATTCTCCATCGCGCCACGGGTCTGGCGGTTACAGCCGGTACGCTGCTTCTCGTCTGGTGGTTGCTGGCGGCCGCGGCGGGCCCTGTCGCCTATGCGCAGGCGCAGGCGTTTATCGGCTCGTGGCTCGGTGTGCTCCTGCTCATCGGCTGGGCCTATGCATTGTTCTTTCATCTCTGCAACGGCATCCGTCATCTCGTCTGGGATACCGGTCACGGACTCGACATTGCGACGACCTACGCGACCGGGTGGGCCGTCGTCGCGGCAAGCGCGGTTCTCACGCTGATCGCGGTAATTGCCGGCGTCGTGCAATGGCAGCATGGTTAGGCCGCCGGAGGGCCGTGGAGTAAGCGCAATGGAGCAGCACGGAATGAGGTCGCCACTCGGTCGGGCGGTCGGGCTCGGCGCGGCGAAGGAGGGTGTCGAGCATTGGTGGCGGCAGCGGTTGACGGCCATCGCGCTGGTGCCGCTCACGCTATGGTTCGTCGCCTCGCTGCTGGCGCATGTCGGTGGCGGCTACGAGCAGACCCTCGCCTGGCTTGGCAGGCCGGTGCCCGCTATATTGATGAT
>DATAQP010000261.1:0-5107 GCA_036264595.1 Allostellaceae bacterium | reverse complement strand
AGCGCCTCGGTATACGGGTGGCGCGGACGGGAATAGAGCGCTTCCGTCGCCGCTACCTCGACCATCTTGCCGACATACATGACGGCGACGCGGTCGCTGACATGCTTCACGACGCTGAGATCGTGCGCGATGAAGAGATAGGAGAGGCCGAGCCGGTCCTGCAGCTCGAGCAGCAGATTGACGATCTGCGCCTGGACCGAGACGTCGAGGGCGGAGACCGGCTCGTCGGCGACGATGAGACGCGGATTGAGCGCGAGGGCCCGGGCGATGCCGATGCGCTGGCGCTGCCCGCCGCTGCAGGCATGCGGAAAGCGGTTCATATAGACGGCGGGCAGATGTACGAGGCCGAGCAGCTCCTCGACGCGCGCCCGCCGCGCCGCCTTGTCCGTCATGCCGTTGACGAGGAGCGGCTCGCCGATGATGTCGCCGATCATCATGCGCGGATTGAGCGACGAGAACGGGTCCTGGAAGATCATCTGCATGTGGCGGCGGAACGGCTTCAGCGCGCGCTTCGGCACCTGGGCGATGTCGATGGCTCGCCCGTCGCGGGTGGCGCCGTCGATATGAAAGCGGATCGCGCCGGCGCTCGGCTGTAGCGCGCGCACGATGCAGCGCGACACCGTCGTCTTGCCGCAGCCGCTTTCGCCGACCAGCGCCAGCGTCTCGCCCTTCTCGATGTGGAAGCTGACGCCGTCGACGGCGCGCACCTGACCGACGATCTGCCGCAACAGCCCCTTGCGGATCGGGAAGAACTTCTGCAAGCCGACGACTTCGAGAATGCTCATGCGCCGGGGACTGTCATTGCGTGTGCTCGTAGAGAAAGCAGCTGACCTCGCGCCGCGCGCCCGCCGGCCGCATCTCGGGCGCCGCAGTGTCGCAAATTCCGGGCATGAAATCGCCGCAGCGCGGGTGGAAAGGACAGCCGGTCGGGCGGTCATAAGGGTGTGGGATCGAGCCGCTGATCGTCGCCAGCTTGTCGCGCGGCTTGGCGAGGATGCTCGGGATCGAGCGCAACAGGGCTCTGGTATAGGGATGCTTCGGCGCGTGGAAGATTTCGTCGACCGAGCCGCGCTCGACGGCGCGGCCGAGATACATGACGACGACATCGTCGGCCATCTCGGCGATGACGCCCATGTCGTGGGTGATGAGGATGATGGCGAGACCGCGCTCGCGCTGCAGCTTGCGCAACAGATCGAGGATCTGTGCCTGGGTGGTGACGTCGAGCGCCGTCGTCGGCTCGTCGGCGATGAGGATGCGCGGCTCGGCGGCGAGCGCCATTGCAATCATCACGCGCTGGCGCAGCCCGCCCGAGAGCTGAAAGGGATATTCGTCGACGCGGCGCTCAGGGCGCGGAATGCCGACCTTGGCGAGAAGCTCGATCGCCCGGCTGCGCGCCGCTTTCTTGTCGAAACCTTTGTGGAGGCGGATGACCTCGCCGATCTGGTTGCCGACGGTGTAGTAGGCGCTCAGCGACGTCATCGGCTCCTGGAAGACGAGGGCGATCTCGGCGCCGCGGATCGCCCGCATCTCGCGCCCCTTGGGGTCGAGCCGGGCGAGATCGACGGTATCGGCGGCGCCCTCGCGCTGCAGGAGGATGCGGCCCGCCTCGATGCGGCCCGGCCGCTCGACGATCTGCAGGATCGAGCGCGCGCTGACGCTCTTGCCGCAGCCGCTCTCGCCGACGATGCCGAGGGTGCGGCCGGGATAGAGATCGAAGCTGGCGCCGTCGACCGCGCGCACCACCCCCTCGTCCTGCAGGTAGTACGTCTTCAGCCCCTGGACGGAGAGGATCGGCGTCTCAGCCATAGGGATCGGCCGCGTCGCGCAGCCCGTCGCCGAGGAAGTTGAAGGCGAGGATGATGACGATGACAGGAATCGCGGCGATGAGCAGCCAGGGTGCGATGCCGAGAGTCTGGATGTTCTGCGCATCCTGCAGCAGGACGCCCCATGAGATCGCCGGCGGGCGCAGCCCGAGACCCAGAAAGCTGAGCGAGGTCTCGCTGATGATCATCGCCGGCAAAGCGAGGCTGGTCGCCGCGATGACATGGCTGAGGAACGAGGGCAGCATGTGGCGGAAGATGATGCGCAGCCGGCTCGCCCCGGCAAGCTCGGCGGCGATGACGAAATCCTCGCCGCGCAACGACATGAACTGGCCGCGCACGACGCGCGCGAGGTCGGTCCAGCCGATGAACGAGATGATGACGGTGATGGCGAAATAGATTTGTGCCGTCGACCAGGTGTTGGGCAAGGCTGCGGCGAGGCCCATCCACAGCGGGATCGTCGGGATCGAGCGGATGATCTCGATGAGGCGTTGGATCAGCGTGTCGACCGCGCCGCCATAGAGGCCCGAGAGGCCGCCGAGCAAGACGCCGAGGAACAGGCTGACGCTGACGCCGGCGAGGCCGATCGACAGCGAGATGCGCGTCGCGACGGCGAGGCGCGACCACAGATCGCGGCCGAGCAGATCGGTGCCGAGAAGGTAGAGCCCGTCCTCCGCCTTGCCGTTGGCGACGCCAAAGAGATGCGTCGTCGTCGGAATGAGGCCGAAGAGGTGATAGGGATAGCCCTCGGCGAAGAAGCGCAGATAGAGCTTGCTGTCGGGATCGACGGTATAGACGATCTTGAAGGTCTTGAGGTCGCGCCTGCCCTTGAGCCCGTGCACCCAGGGCCTGAGCGAGCCCTCCTCGTCGAAGAGATGGATGGCCTGCGGCGGGATGTAGCTGCGCCTGGAATCGGTCGCCTGCGGGTCGGTATAGGCGATGGTGTCGGCGAAGATCGCGGCGATATAGAACAGGATGACGATCAGTCCGCTCCACACCGCGACGCGGTGCTTGCGGAAGCGCCACCAGGTGAGCTGAAATTGCGTCGCGAAGGCGATGCGCTCCTCCGCCGACGGCGCGGCGGCCGAGCTGCGCCACGGCGCGAGCCAGGCGAGGACGGCGTTCATTTCGTGCGCCCCCTCATCCTTCGACCTGGAAGCGGATGCGCGGATCGACCCACATCAGAATGAGATCGGAGATGAAGGTGCCGATGACCGTCATGACGCCGAGCATGAGGACGATGGTGCCGGCGAGGAACATGTCCTGCGCGACCAGCGAGGTGAGCAGCAGCGGCCCGACCGTCGGCAGGCTGAGCACGAGCGCGACGATGATGCCGCCCGAGACGATCTGCGGGAAGAGATAGGCGGCGCTGCTGGCGAAGGGGTTCAATGCGGCGCGCACCGGATATTTCATGATGACGCGCGTCTCCGCCAGGCCCTTGGCGCGCGCCGTCACGACATAGGGCTTGCGCAGCTCGTCGAGCAGATTGGCGCGCATGATGCGGATGAGCTGCGCGGTGCCGCCGACGGCGAGGACGAAAGCCGGGAGCGGCAGATGCCGCAGCAGATCCCAGACCTTGTCGAGGCTCCACGGCGCCAGCGCGTAATCGGCGGAGAACAGCCCGCCGATATTGGCGTCGAGATATTTGAACGAGAAATACATCAGGATGAGGGCGAGGAGGAAGTTCGGCACCGCGATGCCGACGAAGCCGAAGAGGGTGAAGAGATAATCGCCGACCGAATATTGTCGTACCGCCGAATAGATGCCGATCGGAAAGGCGATGGCATAGGTCAGGATGATCGCCGCGATCGACACCACCATGGTCAGCCAAAGCCGATCGCCGATGACCTCGGTGACCGGCCGCATCCACTCCATCGATTCGCCGAAATCGCCTTCGCTGACGCGGCTCATCCATTTCGCGTATTGCACGTAGATCGGCCGGTCGAGCCCATAGAGCTTGCGCAGGCTTTGCGCTTCCTCCGCCGACACCACGCTGCCGCTCGCCGAGAGATGCGAGATATAGGCATCGACGAAATCGCCGGGCGGCAGCTGGATGATGACGAAGGACAGCACCGAGATCGCCCAGATGGTGACGAGGGCGAGCAGCAGGCGGCGGACGGTGTAGGCGATCATGGTTCGATGAGACTCACTGCATAACGACGGTGCGTCCTTCGAGACGGAAGCTTCGCTTCCTCCTCAGGATGAGGATTTTTGGCGAATGGCATTACCGATCTACCTCATCCTGAGGAGCGCTCGAGAGAGCGCGTCTCGAAGGACGCACGATGGCGCCCCGGGTCCCGATCCCCCTACTCCTTGTAATACCAGGTCTCGGGATGCGAGCCGCCGGGCACGCGGCAATGCTGGGCGATGCAGACGCGCGAGGCGATGTTGCCGAGCTTGTTGCTGACCAGCCTGACGCCCATCAGCGCCGATGACTGGCCGACCGTGCCGATATCCCATTGCTGATCGACGATGATCTTCCAGATCTCCTGCGCGATCTTGAAGCGCTGCTCCTCCCTCTGGCCGGCGGCCGAGCGGAAGAGATCGAAGGCCTTGAGCATATAGGGATCGGTCGGCTTGGTTCCCTGCGTGCCGTTCGAGGCGTACCAGATGGCGAAGGCGGGTCCCATATAGGCCTCGGTCGGGTCGACCGGGATGGCATGGCGCGGGAAGAGGTAGAGCAGCTCGGTGCCGCCGTTGTTCCACACCATGAGCTGATGCTCGTTGTTGCGCATGCGCGTCATCATCAGCGAGCGCTCGACCTCCTTGACGTCGAGCTGGATGCCGATCTTCTTCCATTGCTGCGCCACCATCTCGAGCTGGTTGGGCCAGGGCAGGAAGGCGCGCGCGGTGTTGACCTGGAGACGCAGCCGCTCGCCGTTGTCGGTGCGCAGGCGATAGCCCTCGCCGTCCTTCTTGCTGAGGCCGATCGCGTCGAGCATCTGATTGGCCTTGGCCGGCTCGTAGGTCGACCATTTCTTGCGCCATTCCGGCCCCGGATTGTAGGGCGAGTTGTCGGCCGGCACGACCGAGCCCGGCGTCGCGAGGCCGAGGAAGAAGGTCTCGTTGATCTGGTCGCGGTCGATGCCGAGCGAGAGGGCGCGGCGGAAATCGACATTGGTCAGCCACTTCGCGATCTCGGGATCGGCGGTGTAGCTCTGGTTGACGAAGATGATGGTGTCGCTGCCGTTGATCGCGAGATCGAGATGGACGGTGTAGTTGCCCTTCTTCTGGTTCTCGAGGATGACCGGCAGCTTGCCGATATCGATGTGGCGCTCCTGCAGATC
>DATAQP010000268.1:0-8535 GCA_036264595.1 Allostellaceae bacterium | reverse complement strand
CATAGGCCTGCCGCGCCTCGGCGCTCAATTCCTCGCGGCGGGGAAGGGGCAGCCGGCACCCGGATTCGGGGTCGATGTCTTCGGGGTACACGGCGTTTACCGGTCGACCCAGGCAATGCGCAGGGTGTTGGTGGCGCCGGGCGTGCCGAAGGGGACGCCGGCAGTGATGACGACGCTCTCGCCGTCCTTGGCCAAGCCTTCGTCGCGGGCGAAGACCACAGCCTTCTGTACCATGTCGGCGAAGTTGGAAACGTCGCTGGTGTGGACGCAATGCGCGCCCCAGAGCAGCGCCAGGCGCCGCGCCGTCTGCAGGTTCGAGGTCAGCACGAGAATGGGAACGTCGGGCCGCTCGCGCGCGGCGCGCAGGGCGGTCGCGCCCGACGTCGTGTAGGAGACGATGGCGGCGGCCCCGACGGTGCGCGCGACCTGATGGGCGGCGGCGCTGATCGCGTCGGACGAGGTATGCTCGGGCGCCGGCCGCGTCAGATCCATCGCCGTGTGATAGAGATCGTCATGCTCGACGCGGGCGATGATGCGATTCATGATCGCCACCGCCTCGAGCGGAAAGCTGCCGGCCGCGGTCTCGGCCGACAGCATGACGGCGTCGGCCCCATCATAGATCGCGGTGGCCACGTCAGACGCCTCGGCGCGCGTCGGCGAGGCCGAGCTGATCATCGATTCGAGCATTTGCGTTGCGACGATCACCGGCTTGCCGGCCTCGCGGCAGGCGTGGATGATCTGCTTCTGGATCGGCGGCACGTCCTCGGGCGGCATCTCGACGCCGAGATCGCCGCGCGCCACCATGACGGCGTCGGAGAGCTCGATGATCTCGTCGAGATGGCGGATGGCGAGCGGCTTCTCGAGCTTGACCAGAATGCCGGCGCGCCCGGCGACCAGCTTGCGTCCCTCGGCGACGTCCTCGGGGCGCTGCACGAAGGACAGCGCCACCCAGTCGACGCCGAGATCGAGCGCGAAGGAGAGGTCGGAGCGGTCCTTCTCGGTGAGCGCCGAGAGCGGCAGAACGGCGTTCGGCACGTTGACGCCCTTGCGGTCCGACAGCGTACCGCCGACGAGCACGGTCGTCTCGGCGAAATCGTCGCCGAAGCGGTCGACGCGCAGCCGCACCTTACCGTCGTCGATCAAGAGCTCGGTGCCGACCGCCATCGCCTGGAAGATCTCGGGATGGGGCAGGGGCGCGCGCGTCGCGTCGCCCGGCGTCGCCTTGTCGAGGTCGAGACGGAGCTTGCCGCCCGGCGCGATCGTCACCTTGCCGTTGGCGAAGGTGCCGAGGCGCAGCTTCGGTCCCTGAAGATCGGCCATGATGCCGATCGGCCGGCCGGTCTCGCTCTCGATCGTGCGGATGAAGGCGACGCGCTCGCGATGGTCCTCCTGCCGCCCATGGCTGAAATTGAGCCGGAAGACGTCGACCCCGGCGGTGTAGAGCGCGCCGATCACGCCGGGACTCGAGCTTGCCGGCCCGAGCGTCGCAACGATTTTGGCGTTCCGCAGGCGTCGCATGTCGTCTCCCTTGGTCTTGTCCGGCTTGAAGCCACCCCCTCTCCCGCTCGCGGGAGAGGGTCGGGGTGAGGGCTGAGGTTTGATGAATGCTCGCGGGTCAGCTCAGCAGGAGAGTGCCCTCACCCTGCCCTCTCCCGCAAGCTCCCGGCGAATCGCGCTTCGCCTGACGCGACAGCGGGACCTGTGGTCCCGCGAGATCGGGGAGGATTAAAAAGGTGAAGTGTGACGATGTTGTTGCAGAGGCGAATTTGAGCGCCGTTCAGCCGTCCTTGTGCGGATGGGCATGGATCGGGTCGACCCAGTGGACCGCTTCCGGCTTCTCCACCGCGTCGATGTCGAGATTGACGACGACGGCTTCCTGGTCGCTGCGCACGAGGACGCATTCGAGCGTCTCGTCGGTGCTGGCGTTGATCTCTTGATGCGGCACGTAGGGCGGAATGAAGATGAAGTCGCCCGGCCCGGCCTCGGCGAGGAATTCGAGACGGTCGCCCCAGCGCATGCGGGCGCGCCCGTTGACGACGTAAATGACGCTTTCCAGCGCGCCGTGATGATGCGCGCCGGTCTTCGCGTCGGGATGGATGGTGACAGTTCCGGCCCATAGTTTCTGGGCGCCGGCGCGGGCGAAATTGATCGCCGCCGCGCGCGACATGCCTTGTGTCTGCGGCGTGTTGGTGTCGAGCTCCTTGCCGCTGACGACGCGAACGCCGTTGTTGCGCCAGTCGGGCTTCGTCGCACCATCGGTCATCTCGCTCTCCTTGCTACGTCAAGGAGGTATTTATGCCGGCGCGGGCAGTCAATAGGCGTCGCGCCCTGCGGCGGCGTGTCTCAGATGCTGTGCGTCTCGCGGGTCGAGGGATGGAACAGCTCCTCCGGACGCAGCCGGCGCGCCGACAGGCCCTGCTCATGATGCGCCGCAAGGAAGGAATCGAGCACATGGCGATTGGCCGGCAGCCCGTAGGACCAGAAGTCCTCACCCATCAATTCCCGTGCGGCGCGCAGCTGCTCCTCGACGAAGGGCAGCGTCACCTTGGTGGCCGAGGTATCGGTGAGCTTCGCCAGTGCCAGCGTCTTGGCGGCGGTGAACGCCTTCGCCACCGCGGCGGGCAGGAAGGGATGGCGCTCGGCCAGGCTGCGGCGGATGCCGACGAGATGCATGATCGGAAAGATGCGGGTCTTGCGATACCACGCCGACGCTGTCGCGACCGGATCGGGGTAGAGCCAGCCGACCTGCGGATGGCCGCGCTCGAAGCACGACGGGGCGCGCGGGCCGATCACCGCATCGATGCTGCCCTCTTCCAGCATGCCGGAGATCGTCGCGCCGGCCGGCGCGTTCTCCAGGCGCAGCGCGGCCGGCAGGTCCAGGCTGATCTTCTCGACCCGTCCCGGCTGCTCGTAGCCGCCGCGCACCCAGGTGACATCGGCCGGCGCGATGCCGTGCTCCTCTTCCAGGATGGCGCGCACCCAGACATTGGCGGTCAGCTGATACTCCGGCACGCCGATGCGCTTGCCCCGGAGATCGGCGGGCGAGCGGATGCGATCGGTGCGGACATAGATCGAGGTATGGCGAAAGGCGCGCGAGGGAAAGACCGGCACGCCGACATAGGGGCAATCGCCCTTGGCGGTCTTGACGGCGAAGCTGCTGAGCGACAGCTCGCAGACGTCGAAATCGGCGTGACGGAGGGCGCGGAAGAAAATCTCCTCCGGCTCGAGCGCCATGAAGATCGGCTCGACGCCGTCAATGGCGATCGTGCCGTCGACCAGCGGACGGACCCGGTCATAGTCGCCGACGGCGATTGAAAGGGAGAGCTTCGCCATTCCTCGTCTTCCTCGCAGCTTAGCGGTCTAAGCCATAGGCGGAGAGCGTATCGATGTCCAGGGCGTCCTATACCCAAGTGATGTCCGGCCAGGTCGATGTCGGCTGGGCGTCGGTGCCGAACAATCTCGAGGCGGTGGCGCAGGGCAAGATCCGCATCATCGCCCGCGGCAACGACGTGCCCGAGCTGCGCACCCAGACGATCCGCGTCAACGTCGCGCATCTCAGCGTCGTGACCAGCCGCAAGGAAGCGCTGCAGAAATTTACCCGCGTCTACCGCGAGACGGTGGATTGGATGTATGCGGGTGACGATGCGGTGAAGGCCTATGCCGATTTCGCCAGCGTTCCCGAGGCGACGGTGTGCCGCCTGCGCACCGAGTTCTTCCCCAAATCGTCGATCTGGCCGGATACCATCACCGGGCTCGACGGCGTAATGGAAGACGGCATCCGCTTCAAGTTCCTGCAGGCGCCGCTGACCCGGCGCAGCTCGCCGAGCTTATCCAGATCCCCGCCGTCTGAGGCGCTATCGGTTCAAATCGAATTCTGGATTCCGTCCGCGTCCCCGGGAAAGCGCTAGGGCAATGCACACCAATATGAAAGGCCGCTGATCACAGAGCTTTCCTCGTCATTCCGGCCGAAGTGCAGCGAAGAGCCGGAACCCAGGATCTTGGCTGGATTGCTGGGTTCCCGCTTTCGCGGGAACGACGATCACGGTGTAGAAGGTAGGATGTGCTGAAGGAGTTGAGCCCGGCAAATCCCCGACTTTCGGAGACGATGCGCCGGGACGCCTCGCTTGCCTAGCGAGAGGCGCATATGCATAAGATCGTCCGAAAGACGGCACCTTGCGCGGACGCGTCGCGCTGCTGTCATGGCCGATCGGTGTGTCGGCAGCGTTGCCTCAGACGGAACCAGTCCTGCCATGCCAGAACCCGCCCCATCGCCGACCGCGCCGCTCCTCGCTGCCGACGATCCGCCGCCGTTCGAGATCGTGCATCCCGAGGGTCGGGCGGCGCTTCTCCTCATCTGCGATCACGCCAGCCGCGCCGTCCCGCGGTCGCTCGGCCGCCTCGGTCTCGAGGAAGCGCTGCTCATGCGGCATATCGGCTGGGATATCGGCGCTGCCGGGGTGACGCGGCGGCTGGCCGCGCTGCTTGATGCCCCGGCCGTGCTGTGCGGCTATTCGCGGCTGGTCATCGACTGCAATCGCGGTCTCGGCGATCCGACCTCGATCCCGGAGGTCAGCGACGGCATCGCCGTGCCCGGCAATGTCGGGCTCAGTCCGGCGGCGCGCGTCGCCCGGGTCGACGGCATCTTCCGCCCCTACCATGCCGCCATCGCGGCGCGGCTCGCCTCCTTCGCCGACCGCGGAATCGTGCCGGTCTTCTTCTCGGTGCACAGCTTCACCCCTGTCATGAACGGCTTCGCGCGGCCCTGGCATGTCGGCGTGCTGTGGGACAAGGATCCGCGCGTCCCCGTGCCGCTCATCGCGGAGCTCGCCGCCGCCGATCCGCGCCGCGTCGTCGGCGACAACGAGCCCTATTCCGAGCGCCAGGAGCCGACCGGCTATTCGGTACGCACCCATGCCGTGCCTGGCGGCCTGCCGCATGCCGGCGTCGAGATTCGTCAGGATCTCATCGACACCGCTTCCGGAATCGTCGAATGGGCCGATGCCCTGGCGGCGGCGCTGACGCCGGTCCTGGCGCGGCCGGGTCTCAACCGGGTGGAACGTTTCTGATGCCGCGCTTTTTGATGAACCGGCGGTGATGGCGCGCGAGCCTTCCTTCACCATCGGCATCGAGGAGGAATACCTGCTCGTCGACCGGCCGAGCCGCACCCTGGTCGGCGATCCGCCGCCGGCGATGCTCACCGAATGCGAGAGCCTGCTGGCCGGCCAGGTCAGCCCCGAATTCCTGCGCTCGCAGATCGAGGTCGGCACGCGCATTTGCGGCAGCTTGCAGGAGGCGCGCGCCGATCTCGCCCGGCTGCGCGCTACGGTGGCCGAGGTCGCCGCCCGCCACGGCATGGCGCCGATCGCCGCGGCGACCCATCCCTTCGCCGATTGGGGGACGCAGAGGCCGACAGACCGCGCGCGCTACGCCACGCTCCACCGCGACATGCAGGGCGTCGCCCGCCGTCTCGTCATCTGCGGCCTGCACGTCCATGTCGGCCTCGACGACGACGAGCTGCGCATCGATCTGATGAACCAGGTGCGCTATTTCCTGCCGCATCTCCTCGCGCTCTCGACCTCCTCGCCGTTCTGGGGCGGCGAGGATACCGGGCTCAACTCCTATCGCGTCAGCGTCTTCGACGCGATGCCGCGCACTGGCCTCCCCGACCAGTTCGACAGCTGGGGCGAGTATCGCCGTCATGTCGACATACTTGCAGGCGTCGGCCTCATCGACGATGCCACCAAATTGTGGTGGGACGTGCGGCCGAGCGAGCGATTCCCGACGCTCGAGATGCGCATCACCGATATCTGCACGCGGCTCGACGACGGTATCGCAATCGCCGCGCTCTATCGCTGCCTCTTGCGCATGCTGTGGCGGCTGAAGCGCAACAATCAGCGCTGGCGCATTTATGCGCGCATGCTGATCGACGAGAATCGCTGGCGGGCGCAACGCTACGGCTTCGATTCCGGGCTGGTCGATTTCGGCCGCCGCGAGATCGTGCCCTATGCTGACCTCCTCGAAGAGATCATCGCCCTGGTCGCCGAGGATGCAGCCCATTTCGGCTGCACCGCCGAGATCGCTCATGCCCGCACCATCCTTGAGCGCGGCACCAGCGCCCATGCCCAGCGCCGCATCTACGAGGCCGCCCTGGCCGGCGGCGTCGCCAAGCGCGCGGCGCTCGAAGCCGTGGTCGACTGGCTGATCGAGGAAACCCGACGCGATCTCTAGGCGAAGCGCCATAGCGCTGGCGCCGGGGCGAGGCGCCGCCTACATAGGAGAGACGCCGCAATGGAGAGAGATGATGGACGACAAGACCCGCACCGAGCTCGAGGCCGCCACGTTCCGCCGCCTCGTCGAGCATCTGCGCGAGCGCACGGACGTGCAGAACATCGACCTGATGAACCTCGCCGGCTTCTGCCGCAACTGCCTGTCGAAATGGTATCGCGCCGCTGCCGGCGAGCGCGGCATCGACCTGCCCGACCCGAAGGCGCGCGAGATCGTCTACGGCATGCCCTACGAGGAATGGAAGGCGAAGCACCAGAAAGAGGCGAGCGCCGGGCAGAAGGCCGGCTTCGCCGCCAGCCATAAGCACTGAAAACGTCATAGCCGGGCAGGGGAGCTCCTGCGACCCTACGGGCGCCGTCGGATGGCGGCCCTCAGCCGCTGGCCGGCACTGATCGCCGCCCGCGCCGAGCGGGCAACGCCCTGGCGTAGGCGGAACGTCTCGAAGGGGAGCGGCGCCGGCTCGAGGGTCAGTCCGATCCGACTGATCCGCTCCGCCTCCATGTCGTGCACCACCAGATCGACGGCGCCAAAATGCAGGCGGTCGCCGACCGCCGGCGTGCGCTGGAATCGTCCGTGCATGAAATCGGCGAGCGATTTGTCGCGCTCGTCGAGCGGCGCCGGCAGGCCGTAGAGATCAGCGATCTGGCCGAGGCGCGTAGCCGAGTCCAGCACGAAGTCGCCGAGCGGGTCGGCCGCGCCGCGGCGCGGCGGTGGCCGGGCGGAGAACAGCCGGTCGAGCTCGTCGAATTGCTCGAGCGGCACGACGGCACACACGACATCGCCGGGCAGGAGGCGGTCGAGCGCGGCTTGGCTCATCACCTCGCCGTCGCGCAGCACAGTGATGATGCGGGTTCCTCGCGGCAACGTCAGATCCCTGATGTCCCACTCGAGCGCCGGCGCCGCCGCGGCAACGCGATAGACGGAGATTTCCCGCCCCTGGCCGGCGGGGAGCTCGAATTCGAGGTGGTCCGTCGGGTCGGGACCCGGCGGCAGCTCGAGGCCGAGCCAGCGCACGGCGGGTCCGACTGTCCAGCCCTGCAATGTCAGCGAGGCAAGGACGACGACGAAGGCGATGTTGAAGAAGGTCGTCGATCCCGGCAGGCCGGCCAGCAGCGGGAACATGGCAAGGAAGATCGGCACGGCGCCGCGCAGTCCGACCCAGGCGATGAAGGCGCATTCCTGCGCGGTGAAGCGAAACGGCGCAAGAGAGAGCCAGACGGCAAGCGGCCGGGCGACCAGGATGAGGCTCAGCGCGATGGCGAGGGCCGGCAGCGCCTCGGGCAACAGCAAGGCCGGCGAGACGAACAGGCCGAGCATCACGAAGAGGACGATTTGCGCCAGCCAGGCGGTACCGTCGATGAACCGGCTGATCAGCCGTTTCGCGCGCAGCCGCGCGTTGCCAAGCACGATGCCGGCGAGGTACACGGCAAGAAAGCCGCTGCCCCCGACGATCTGTGTTCCGGCGAAGATGACGAGCCCTCCGGCGACGACGAGGATCGGATAGAGCCCGGCGGCAAGCTCGAGGCGGTTGATGAGCCGCACCAGCCCATGGCCGCCGGCGATGCCGATCATGCCGCCGAGCGCCATCGTCTGGACGAGGTCGCGCAGGATCGCGAGCACGGAGCCGTCTCCAGTGTTGCCGAGCAGCGAGACGGCGGTGACGGTGAGGAAGACGGCGACCGGATCGTTGACCCCGGATTCGACTTCGAGCGTCGCGTTGACCCGTTCGTTGAGGCGAGCGCCGCGGTGATGCAGCAGCAGGAAGACTGCGGCCGCGTCGGTCGAGGCGACGATCGCGCCGACGAGCAGCCCTTCGATCCAGCCGCGTCCGAGCATCAGCGCAGCGATCAGCCCGGTGATTGCCGCCGTGACGACGACGCCGAGCGTTGCCAGCGAGAGGGCGGGGGCGAGCGCCAGCCGCAAGCTCGCCCGGCGGGTACGAATACCGCCGTCGAGGAGGATGAGGCTGAGCGCCGCGCTGCCGATCAGATAGGCTGTCCGGATGTCGTCAAAGGCGATGCCGCCGCGTCGTTCGCCGAAGGCGATGCCGCCGAGACCTTCTTCGCCGACCAGCATGCCGAGGCCGAGGAAGACCAGGAGCATCGGCGCGCCGACGCGGCTCGTCAGCTTGCTGGCGAGGATGCTGGCCAGCAGCAGGATCCCGGCAAGAAGCAGCCATCGATGCGCGAAGTCCATCGCGGGAGGAGTAGCACAAGACAGCCGCCGGCGCCGTCCGCAACAATAAACCCT
>DATAQP010000105.1:0-21638 GCA_036264595.1 Allostellaceae bacterium | reverse complement strand
CCGGGCAGTTCGTCACGATCCGTCTGCAGCTCCGCGTCGAGCGCGGCGCGCTGACGGTGCCATCGGGTGCCGTCGTGCGCGGCCCCGACGGACCCTATGTCTTCGTCATCGGGGCCGACCGCGTCGTCCGGAAGCAGGCGGTCAAGCTCGGCGTCGCGACGGCGGTAACCAGCATCATCGCCGACGGGCTCGCCGAGGGCGATGAGGTGGTCACCGACGGGCAATACCGCATCCAGGCGGGCAGCGTCGTCGAGATCCTCGACAAGCCGACCGCCGCGAACGGGGCCAGCCCATGAACGTCTCAGCGCCCTTCATTACGCGGCCGATCGCGACGACCTTGCTGATGGTCGGCCTCACCGTGATCGGCATCGTCGCCTATGCGATCCTGCCGATCGCCGGCGTGCCGCAGGTCGACATCCCGACGGTCCAGGTGAGGGCGGCGCTGCCGGGCGCGAGCGCCGAGACGATGGCGACCTCGGTTGCGGCGCCGCTCGAGCGCCAGCTCGCGCTGATCTCGGGCGTCACCTCGCTGAGTTCGACGAGCTCGCTCGGCCACACCGCGATCACCGTCGAGTTCGATCTCGGCCGCAGCCCCGACGGCGCGGCGCAGGACGTACAGACGGCAATCAGCGCGGCGGGCGGCCAGCTGCCGAAGAATCTGCCCGACCCGCCGACCTACGAGAAGGTCAACCCCGCCGACGCGCTCCTCATGTCGATCGCGGTGACCTCGGAGGATCTGCCGATCGACAAGGTCGACGATTATGTCGAGAACTATGTCGCGCTGCAGATCTCGCGCATCACCGGCGTCGGCCTCGTCGATTTCCACGGCGAGCAGAAGCCGGCGATCCGCGTGCAGGTCAATCCGACGGCAGTCGCCTCGCTCGGCCTCGGCCTCGAGGATATCCGCGCCGCGCTCGGCACGACGACCGTCAATGCGCCGAAGGGCACCCTCGACGGGGCACAGAAATCGCTCACCCTTGACGCCACCGATCAGCTCTTCGACGCCGCCACCTTCGACAACGTGATCATCGCCTATAACAAGGGCGCGCCGGTCCATGTCCGCGACATCGGCCGCGCCGTCGACGGCGTCGAGGACATCCGCCAGGCCGCCTGGCTCGGTAACCGGCGTGCCGTCATCATCGATGTCCACAAGCAGCCGGGCTACAACGTCAACGAGACCGTGCAGCTCGTCAAGGACGCGCTGCCCCAGCTGCAACGCACCCTGCCGCCATCGGTCAAGATGCAGGTGCTCGGCGACCGGACGCAGACGATCCGCGCCTCGGTGACCGGCGTCCAGGGGACGATGGCGATCAGCATCGCCCTCGTCGTTCTCGTCGTCTTCCTGTTCCTGCGCCATGTCAGCGCGACGGTGATCCCGAGCGTCACCATACCGGTGTCGCTGCTCGGCACCTGCGCCGTCATGTACCTCCTCGGCTACACGATCGACAACGTCTCGCTGATGGCGCTGACCATCGCGGTCGGCTTCATCATCGACGACGGCATCGTCATGGTCGAGAACATCATCCGCCACATCGAGAAAGGTGAGCGCCCGGTCGCGGCAGCGCTCGCGGGCTCGCGCGAGATCGGCTTCACCATCCTGTCGATGACCCTCTCGCTCGTCGCCGTCTTCATACCGCTGCTGCTGATGGGCGGGCTGATCGGCCGGCTCTTCCGCGAGTTCGCGGTCACCGTCAGCGTCGCCATATTGATGTCGGGAGTCGTCTCGCTGACGCTGACGCCGATGATGTGCGGCCGCATGCTGCGCCCGGCCGAGCGCGAGCACGAGAACCGCTTCAGCCGCGCCCTGGAGGCGGGGTTTCAGGCGATGCTGCGCGTCTATGCCGGCGGGCTGCGCTGGTCGCTGCGCCACCGCCTCGTCATGCTCGCCGTGATGGCGGCGACGATGGCCGCCACTGTCCAGCTCTACCTTGTCATCCCCAAGGGCTTCTTCCCGCAACAGGATAACGGGCTCATCATGGGCAGCACCGAGGCGGCGCAGGACATCTCCTATGCGGCGATGGTCGGTCGCACGCGCGAGCTCGCGCAGTTGGTGATGGCCGATCCCGATGTCGACACCGCCTATTACTGGGTCGGTGCCAATCCGACGGTGAATAGCGGCCGGCTGATGATCGACCTGAAACCGATCAAGGACCGCGCATCCTCGGCGACCGAGGTCCTCGCGCGGCTGCGCAAGGCGGCGACGAAGGTACCGGGCATCGCGCTTTTCGGCCAGGCGCGGCAGGACGTGCAGATCGGCGCCAAGGTCAGCAAGACGCAATACCAGTATACGCTCCAGGATCCCGATATCGGCGAGCTCCTGCGCTGGGCGCCGCTCGTCCAGGCGCGGCTTGCGGCGCTGCCCGAGCTGCAGGACGTCGCCGGCGACCTGCAGGCGACGGCGCCGCGCATGATGCTGAAGATCGATCGCGACGTGCTGGGTCGCCTGGGACTGACGCCCCAGGCGGTCGACGACACGCTCTACGACGCCTTCGGCCAGCGCCAGGTGGCGACGATCTTCACCCAGCTCGACCAGCACCATGTCATCCTCGAAGTCGAGCCGCGCTATCAGGAGGATGCGACGGCGCTCGACCGGCTCTATATCCGCGCCCCGGCGAGCGGGCAGATGGTGCCGCTCTCCGCGCTCGCGCATTTCGAGAGCTCGGTCAGCCCGCTCACCATCAACCACCAGGACCAGTTCCCCTCGGTCACCCTGTCCTTCAACCTCGCTCCCGGCCACTCGCTCGGCGAGGCGGTGACGGCGATCGCCGCGATGGAGCGCGGACTTGCCGGGCCGGCGGCGCTGACCAGCTATTTCGAGGGCTCGGCCAAGGTCTTCCAATCCTCGCTTGCCAACCAGCCCTACCTCATCGCCGCGGCGATCCTCGCCGTTTATATCGTGCTCGGCATCCTCTACGAGAGCTTCATCCACCCGATCACGATCCTTTCGACGTTGCCCTCGGCGGGGGTCGGCGCCTTCCTCGCGCTGATGCTGCTCGGCTACGATTTCTCGCTGATTGCCCTGATCGGCGTCATCCTTCTCGTCGGCATCGTCAAGAAGAACGCGATCATGATGATCGACTTCGCGCTCGAGGGTGAAAGGCGCCGCGGCCTCGCCCCCGAGGCGGCGATCTATGAGGCGGCGCTGTTGCGCTTCCGGCCGATCATGATGACGACGATGGCCGCCCTCCTCGGCGGGTTGCCGCTGGCGCTCGGCACCGGCGCCGGCTCCGAGCTGCGTCGCCCGCTTGGCATCGCCATCGTGGGCGGGCTACTCTTGTCCCAGCTACTGACGCTCTACACCACGCCGGTCGTCTATCTCTACATGGGCAAGCTCGGACAGCTGGGGAGCCTTCGCGTCGCCCGACGGCGCGCGGCGCGCGAGCTGCCTGAGCCGAGCCGCGCGGCAGAATAGCCAATTGCTGGCCGTGTCGTTCGTAAGAGTCTGCCTCAGAATTCGGCGCCCCCGAGTGTTTTCACTTTCATTATGGCGAAGATTGGGCACCCGGCATGACGCTTCTCGCGACCGTCAAAACCGACGATTTCGGCACCATCGCCGTCCGTCGTCGCGACTGCCCGATCTGCGGCCGCAACAACGACGGCGTGCCGCCGAACGGCTACTCGCATGGACCCTGGGCAATCAAGGAATGTCCGGAGTGCCGGTTCGTCTACATCGATAGCGCGCCGCAGTACGAGGTGCAGTTCGAGACGATGGCCTGGGAGCGTACAAGCAAGATCGAGGAACAGCGCCGTGCCAAGCTCCGCCCGATTTCTTACCAGGCGAGCAAGCGCACGCGCTTCCGCATGCACATCTTTCCCAAGCGAACGATGCTTGGCCATATCGCGGCCCGCATCGGGGAGGGCAATATCCTCGATCTCGGTTGCGCCAGCGGTCTCGCTATGGCGGACTTCCCGATTTCCTTTACACCGTTCGGGATCGAGATCTCCACCCAGGCGGCGGAGACCGCCGATCGCGCCTTCCGTGCCCGCGGTGGCTACGCGATCAACGCTCCCTCCCTCGAGGGACTGCGACATTTTCCCGAGGGTTTCTTCGCGGCGGCCTCCCTACGCTCCTATCTCGAGCATGAGGCGAATCCGCTGCCGGTTCTCGAGAACCTGCGGCGCGTGCTCGCGGCGGACGGCTTCGCCGTCGTCAAGGTGCCGAATTATGCCTCGCTGAACCGCCGGGTGATGGGCCCGCGGTGGTGCGGCTTCCGCCATCCCGATCATCTCAACTATTTCACGCCGCTAACCCTCGGCAGGATGGCCGCGAAAGCGGGGTTCCGGATTAGCTTCGGGCTGACCGGACGGTTGCCGACCAGCGACAACATGTGGGCGCTCCTGACCAAGCGCGGCTGAAGACCCTGCCCAATGGCGTAACCATCATCATCCGCGCTTGCATCGCTGCGCCGTTTCGGATATGTTATTGTCCGTTTAGTTTATTTGAGGACGATGACGATGTGCGGGAGCGCGACTGATCCGTTCCTTGACCGGCTGATGTCCCCGAGGGTCTGTCGCGCCGAAGAAAGACACCTAATAGGTGTGTATGATGGAAAAGGGTCCAGCATTCAGCCTGCATTTGCAGGTGGAGCTCTACTTTTTGGGGCAATTACACCCGCCACCCCGTCATCGCGCCGGTGGCGCGCTCGTCGAGCCGCCGCATGACCGTCAACCCCGCCGATTCCGCGATCTTCGCCGATCTCTTCGGCTCGAAGGCGATGCGCGAGCTTTTCTCGGATCGCCGGCGCCTGCAATGCATGCTCGACGTCGAGGCCGCGCTGGCGCGGACGCAGGCGCGGCTCGGCGTCATCCCCGCGGCGGCGGCCCAGGCGATCACCGCCGCCGCGACGGTCGACCGGCTGAAGCTCTCCGAGATCGCCGCCAGCACTGTCGTCGTCGGCTATCCCGTGGTCGCTCTGGTCAAGGCGCTCGGGGCGGTTGCCGGGAAGGAGGCGGCGCGCTACGTCCATTGGGGCGCGACGACGCAGGACATCGTCGACACCGCTCTCGTCCTGCAGATCCGCGCCGCGCTCGAACTCGTCGAGAGCAGTGTCGGCGCGATAGTCCGCGCTCTCGTCGACAAGGCGAGCAAGCACCGCGGCGACGTGATGGCCGGCCGCACCCATCTGCAGCACGCTCTGCCCATCACCTTCGGCTATAAATGCGCCATCTGGCTGGCGCCGCTCCTCGACGATATCGAGCGTCTGCGCCAGCTGCGGCCGCGCGTGCTCAAGGTGCAATTCGGCGGTGCGGTCGGCACCCTCGCCTCGCTCGGTGAGAAGGGGCGGGCGGTCACGCTTGGCCTGGCGCAGGAGCTTGGCCTCGCCGCGCCCGACGCGCCCTGGCATGTCAGCCGCGGCGCGCTCGTCGAGACGGCGTCTATCCTCGGGACGATCTGCGGCAATCTCGCCAAATTCGCCACCGATATCATCCTGCTGATGCAGACCGAGATCGCCGAGGTCTTCGAGCCCTACCAGCCCGGCCGCGGCGGCTCGAGCACGATGCCGCAGAAGCGCAACCCGATCGCCAGCGAATACATTCTCGCCGCCGCGCGCGGCGCGCACGCCCTCGTCCCGCTGATGATGGGGGCCATGGCGCAGGATCACGAGCGCGCCACCGGCCCGTGGCAGAGCGAGCAGCTCGCGCTGCCGCAGATCTTCGTCTTGACCTCGGGCGCGCTGGCGCATGCCGCGAGTCTCGCCGAGGGCATGACCGTCGATGTCGCCCGCATGCGGCGCAACCTCGACAGCACCGGCGGGCTGATCCTCGCCGAGGCGGTGATGATGGCGCTCGCCGAGAAGACCGGCCGCGGCGTGGCGCACGATCTCGTCGAGCATGCCTGCGCGCGAGCCATCGAGCAGCATCGCCCGCTCGGCGAAATGCTCAAAGAAGATGGCGCCATCACCGCCCATCTCGATACCGCTTCGATCGATCGCCTCGTCGAGCCCGCCAACTATGTCGGCGAGGCCCACGCCATCGTCGATCGCGTCACCGGCCGCGCCCGCGAAATCCTTGGCACGGACGTCGGTTGCGTCTATGTCGAGGGAGCGCAACGCCAGCACGGGAAAGACGCGCCATGACTCTCGCCAGCTTCGATCCGCAATCGCGCGACCTCCTCACCAAGGTCAGCACCGCCACCTTGGCGACCGCGCTCTTCAAGCTCGGCTTCCGCAACGTCTTCCTGCAGGATCTTCGCCTGCTCAACCCCAGCGCGCCGCGCATGGTCGGCGAGGCTTACACGCTGCGCTACATTCCGGCACGCGAGGATCTCGACCACATCGGCGTCTTCGAGGATCGCTCGCATCCGCAGCGCAAGGCGGTCGAGGAGATCCCGCCCGGCCATGTCATGGTGATCGACTCGCGTAAGGATCGCCGCGCCGCCTCGGCCGGCAACATCCTGATCACCCGCATGAAGATGCGCGGCGCCGCCGGCGTCGTCAGCGATGGCGGCTTCCGCGATTGCCCCGACATCGCCAAGCTCGACTTCCCGGTCTATTGCGTCGCGCCCTCGGCGCCGACCAACCTCATCCGCCACCACGCCGTCGACATCAACGTACCGATCGCCTGCGCCGACGTCGCCGTCTATCCCGGCGACATCATCGTCGGCGATGCTGAAGGCGTCGTCGTCGTGCCGCGCCATGTCGCCGACAAGGTCGCCGAGGAGGCCGCGCGCATGACCCTCTTCGAGGATTGGGTCGAGAACCGGGTGCGCAACGGCGCCTCGACCTTCGGCCTCTACCCGCCCGACGCCGCGACCCGCGCGGAGTTCGAGGCGGGGATGAAGAAGCGTTAATGCCGTTTCTATCGCCTCATCCAGGACCGGCATTACTGGCCGATCCGGCCGCTGGCGACCTGCACTGTGTGGCTCGCCCTCGATCCCTGGACGATAGAGAATGGCTGCCTGCGCGTCATTCCTGGGTCGCATCGCGGTCGGCGTCTCTGCGACCAGATGACCGAGGACCGCAACCGGCGCAACGATTTCCGCGTCGGCCACCGGCCCGAGCTGGCGACGGGCTGAACCCTACTCGACGAGGGCCGGTCCCGGCTCGAAAGCAAAGTAGCGTGCGCGGGTCGTCGTCTGGTTCTCGTAGATCGAGCCCTGGCGCGGTGCCGGCGGCAGCGGCATGCGCACCGGCACGGCGGCGAGGCGCGGCGTGACCGTCGAGCCGCCGGCGACCAGATTGGCGTCGTAAGCGGCGAGATCCGTCACCGGCCGCGAGACCGGAAAGGCATCGGCGGCGGAGAATTCATAGAGGAGAAGCTGGCGCGACAAAGCGGAGACGTTCTGCGCCGAGCCGTGGACGAGCCGCACGTGATGGAAGCTCATCGTGCCGGCGCTTCCAGTCAGCGGCACCGCTTGCGAGAAATCGAGATCGCATGTCGTCGGATCGATGGCGCCGCAGAAATAGCCGTTGGCATGATGGTCGTAGACCGGCCCCTTATGCGTCCCTGGCATCACCATGAGCGGCCCGTTCTCGAGGGCGCAATCGTCGAGCATGATTCCGACCGCGAGCATATCGTCGTTGGTGTGCGGATAGAACGCCCAATCCTGGTGCCATTCGACCGGCGAGCCGTAATGCGGCGCCTTCATGTTGAGCTTCGAGCCATGCAGCCGTACGGCGGGGCCGAGGAGCTGCTGGAGGATCTCGATCATGCGCGGCGTGCGCATGATGCGGCGGAAGAGCTCGTGATGGAGATGCGGCGTCTTGATCCGGCGCACGCGCGGCGCGTCGGGTCGGTGTGAGGGCTCGAGATCATAGATCTCTGTGTGGCGGGCGACGCCGCGCGCGCCTTCGACGACCTCGGCAATGACCTGGCGCGCCGCGCTCAGCGTTTGCGTATCGAGCAGATCCGGCACGACGACATAGCCGCGCTCGCGATAGAGCTCGACATCACGCTCGGAAATCATCGCATTTCTCCCGTATTCGTACCGATATTCAGCGCGGCGCGAGTATGATAGCGTCACCATCACGGTTTGGCACGTCCAGGCGCGGGCGATCGGGCGAGCCCTGCGCGAGGCGACGCCCTGCGTCCCGATTTTTGCCTTGGACGCTGGCGGCGGCACCGGCGCATGCTGGCCCCTCGGGACAACGTTCCCGCTTCCCGTCGTCGCATCGCCGAGGCCGCCCGATTGTCAGCCGTAGCCGCGCCTGATCCCATCCCCGTTCGCTTCACCCACCGCGAGACGCTCGTCATCATCGGCGGGCTGATGCTCGGCATGTTCCTGGCTGCGCTCGACCAGACGATCGTCGCCACCGCCCTGCCGCGCATCGCCTCGGATCTCCACGGCGTCGAGCATCTCTCCTGGGTGGTCTCGGCCTATCTGCTGAGCTCGACCGCAGCGACGCCGATCTACGGCAAGCTCTCCGATCTTTACGGCCGCAAGATCATGCTGCAGATCGCCATCGTCATCTTCCTGCTCACCTCGGTGCTCTGTGCGCTTGCCGTGACGATGGGTCAGCTGATCGGCTTTCGCGCCCTCCAGGGGCTCGGCGGCGGCGGGCTGCTGGCGATGGCGCATGCGACGATCGCCGATGTCATCGCGCCGCGCGAGCGCGGCCGCTACCAGGCTTATTTCGCCAGCACCTTCGCGGTAGCGAGCGTGGTCGGTCCCGTCCTCGGCGGCGTCTTCGCCGACCATCTGAGCTGGCGCTGGGTGTTCTGGATCAACCTGCCGCTCGGCATCGCCGCGCTCGCCGTCGCTCAGATCTCGCTGAAGCGTCTCGTCGCCCGCCGCGTGCGCCACCAGATCGACTATTCCGGCGCCTTGCTGATCGTCAGCGCCGTCTGCTGCGTCCTGCTGGTGACGACGATGGGCGGCAGCGAGGCGGCATGGAGCTCGCCGTTGATCCTCTCGCTGTCGGCGGCGGCGCTCGCGCTCTTCGTCCTCTGCGTCGTGCAGGAGCTGTGCACCAGCGAACCCATCCTACCGCCCCGCCTCTTCGCCAACCCGATCTTCTCGACCGCCAGCCTTATCAATCTCCTCACCTCCATCGGCATGCTGGGCGGCATCATCTTCATGCCGCTCTTCATGCAGATGGTCTACCGGCTCGATGCCGGCAATTCCGGTCTCATGCTCATTCCGTTCACCGCGACGACGGTGGTCGCGGCAATCAGCGCCGGCCGGCTGATGTCGGCGACCGGGCGCTACAAGATATTCCCGATCATCGGCACCATATTGAGCAGCCTGGCCCTGACGGCGCTCTCGCTGACCAGCCCGGCGACGCCGCTGCTGCTCGTCGGCGCGACCATGGCGCTCTGCGGCTTCGGCATCGGCCTCATCATGCCGGTCATGCTCGTCGTCGTGCAGAACGCGGTGGAGATCCGCGACCTCGGCACGGCGACGGCGTCGATCTCGTTCTTCCGCTCGATGGGCGGCTCGTTCGGCGTGGCGCTGTTCGGCGCCGTGCTGATCGCTGGCCTGAACGCGCGCATCGCCTCGATTGCTGGCGTCGAAGCGCTGGGAGCCAATCCGAGCGTGGCGCTGCTGCATGCTGGCGGACAGGCGCTCGAGCTCGTGCCGGCTGCGCTCCGGCTCGCCGTCGCGGCGGCGATCACCGCGGCGTTCCACGACGTCTTCCGCGTCGGCGCGGCGCTCGCCCTGCTCGCCTTCGTGACGGTGCTCTTCCTGCGCGAGGTACCGCTCAAGACGAATTCCGGGATGGCCGGCAGCAAGGACAAGGCGTCACCCGGCGCGGCGGGTGCGGCGAGTCTGGGCGATTAAATGGCACCGTCATTGCGAGTGTAGCGAAGCGATCCATCTCACAGGCGGCTTCTGGGTTGCCGCGTCGCCGCGCTCCTCGCAACGACGATTCCTTGGGATCCACCACGCTCTACGGCTCGAGCAGGACGCCCTGACGGCTCGCCAGAGGCTGCGTCCCCGCGACCTTGCCGCAGGACTGGCCCGGCCGTACCTGGCGCAGCAACTTGCGCTGATAGAGGATGCCGTCGGTCGCCGCGCGGATCGCCGTGCGCCGCCGCGCCGGATCCTCCGCCAGCGGATCGACGATCTCGGCGACGATGTCGCCGCGCCGCAGGCGGGCGCCGAGCGCGACCTTGTAGACGAGGCAGCCGCCGACCGGCGCGATGAGGATATCGACCGCGTCGAGCGGCGTCGCCTCGCAGCGCGGGGCTGGCAGCGGGCCGGGATCGCCGACAACGACGCCGCGGCGCATCAGGAAGCGCAGCAGTGCTTGCGCATCGCTGGCGGCGAGCTCGTCGCTGACATCCGCATGGCCGCGAAATTCGACGGTTGCCGACATCGTGGCGTCGGGGATCGGGTTGTTGTCCTCGAGCAGGGCGCGCAGCTTTGCCCAGATATTGCCGAACACCTCGTCGAACGGCTCGCCGCCGGAATCGGCGGCGAGCAGCGTCGCCGCGCTGCCGAGCTCGGCCGAGAGATCGGCGCCGTCCGGCCAGCGCGCCGCGCCGAAATAGAGATGCAGCAGCGCGTCGTCGGCGGAGTGGAGATCGAGCACGATGTCGGCCGCGAGCGCGCGCGACATCAGAAGCTGGCGCAGGCTGGCAAGCTCGCTCGGCGGCTTGGGCTCGGCGACCAGAGCCGCCCATTCTCGGCGGATCAGGGCGACATTGCAGGCGGCATCGGCGCCGAGGCGGCCCTTGACGCGCTCGGCCAGCGCCGCCGCATGGTCGAAGAAGCTACGATTGAAGTTCTGCCCGGTCGCCAGCTCGTAGCGCCCGAGATGCACGCCGTCGATGCCCTGGCCGAGGCCGATCGGATTGGCGACCGGCACGACCACGATCTCGCCGATGATCCGCGCGGCCGCATCGGCGGCGTCGAGCAGGGCGAGGAGATGCTGGGCGACGAGCATCGCCGGCAGCTCGTTGGCGTGCAGCGAAGCCTGCATATAGACCTTGGGTCCACCGCCGCTTCCACCGTAGCGATGGACGGCGATGTGGCGCTGGGTGCCGGGGCTGCTCGGCAGCAAGGCAAGGCGTTCGACGGTTTTCATGAGCACGCTCCGCAAGATGACGATCGCCAGTGTGGGGAAGCCGAGCGACTTGTGGAAGGGGCCTTGCGGACGCTACGCTTCACGCCGGACCCCACAGACGAGATCTCCCCGACATGCCCGATCACCGCCCTGCCGAGCCGATCATCGATTTCCGCAGCGACAATACCGGCCGCGCCGCGCCCGAGATCATCGCTGCGCTCGCCGCTGCCAATGAGGGTACCGCCGCCGGCTATGGCGGCGACGAGTGGACCGCCCTGCTGCAGCGCCGTTTCAGCGAAGTGTTCGAGACACCGGTGCGCGTCTTCCCGGTCGCCACCGGCACGGCGGCGAACGCGCTCGCTCTCGCCGCGCTCAGCCCGCCCTGGGGCGCGGTCTATTGTGGCGAGCAGGCCCATGTGAACACGGCAGAAGCCAACGCCACCGGCTTCTTCGGCGGCGGCGCCAAGCTGACCCCGGTGGCGGGGTCGCACGGCAAGATCGACGCCCCTGCGCTCGCCGCTGTCCTGGCGACCGCGGGAGCCGGGCAGACCCATCGCAGCCAGCCGGCGGCGGTGACGCTGACCCAGGCGAGCGATCTCGGCGCCGTCTATTCCCTCGACGAGATCCGCGCGATCACGACGCTCGCCAAGGCGCATGGCATCAAGGCGCATATGGATGGCGCGCGCTTCGCCAATGCGCTGGCGCGGCTCGGCTGCACGCCGGCCGAGCTGACCTGGCGCGCCGGTATCGACGTCTTGTCCTTCGGCGCCACCAAGAATGGCGGGCTGCTCTGCGACGCCATCGTCGTCTTCACGCCCGATGCGGCGACGTCGCTTGCCGTGCAACTGCGCCGCGCCGGCCAGGTGTGGTCGAAGATGCGCTTCGCCGCGGCGCAGCTCCTCGCCTATGTCGAGGACGGGCTCTATCTGCGCAACGCCCGCCAGGCCAACGCCATCGCCGCGCGCATCGCCGCCGGGCTACGCGGTCCGCAAGGCGTGACGTTGCTGGCGCCGGTCGAAGCCAACGAGATCTTCCTGCAGCTTCCTGCCGCGGCGATGGATGGGCTCGAGGCCGATGGCGTGCGCTTCTTCCGCCGGCCCGGCAATATCGCGCGCTTCGTCTGCCGCTTCGACGCGACGGCGGCGGAGGCCGATGCGCTGCTCGCCTCGCTGCGGCGCCATCTCGGTGACGTCCGGTGAATGGACGGGCGCCCTGCGTCCTTCGAGACGCGGCCGATGGCCGCTCCTCAGGATAATGGGCAACTTGTCTGCCATTCATAAATTACCCTCATCCTGAGGAGGCGCGTCAGCGCCGTCTCGAAGGACGCACAGCATCGATGCAACCGGAGCGATGACCCTATGACCAAGCAATCAGGCCCCACCCTCGATCACCTCGATGATGAATCGCGACGCCAGGCGGAGCAGGCGCAGGCGGCGATGCGCGAGCTGATCGCGCTCATCCCGCACCATTTCACCTATGCGGACGAGCTCGATCTCGTCTTCCTGCCCGACCATGCCGGCTGATCCTGCCATGGACATGCTGACCGCCGTCGCGGCAAGTCGCGCTCTTGTCGCCGGCCGCACCAGCTCGGCCGCCCTCGTCGAGGACTGCCTCGCGCGCATCGCGGCGCACGACCAGCACCTCAACAGCTTCGTCCTCGTCCTCGCCGACGAGGCGCGCCGCGCCGCGCGCGCCGCCGACCGTGCGCGCAAGGCCGGGCGCGCGCGAGGATTGCTGCATGGCATTCCGTTCGGCCTCAAGGATATCTACGATACTGCCGGCATCCGCACCACGGCGCATTCGCGGCTGCTGCTCGACCGCGTGCCCCAGCGCGATTCGACGGTGGCGCGCAAGCTCGGCGAGGCCGGGGCGATTCTCATCGGCAAGCTCGCAACGCATGAATTCGCCACCGGCGGACCGGCCTTCGACCTGCCGTTTCCGCCGGCGCGCAATCCCTGGAACATTGCGCATTTCACCGGCGGCTCGTCGAGCGGCTCGGGCGCGGCCGTGGCCGCCGGCCTCGTTCCGCTGGCGATGGGCTCCGACACCTCGGGCTCGATCCGTGGCCCGGCCGGCTATTGCGGCATTGCCGGGTTCAAGCCGACCTACGGCACGGTCAGCCGCAGCGGCGTCATCCCGCTCGCCAACTCGCTCGACCATTGCGGCCCGATGGCCTGGACGGTCGCCGATTGCGCGCTGATGCTCGACGCCATCGCCGGGCACGATCCCGCCGACCCCGCCGCCGCCACGCGTCCCTATAAGAGCGTCCGCCGCGGCCTCACCGGCGGCATCGCGGGCATGCGGATCGGCGTCATCCGGCATTTCTTCGAGCGCGACATCGAGGCCGATCCGCAGACGCTGGCGGCGATCGAGGCGACGCTCAAGGTGCTGCGCAAGCTCGGCGCCAAACTGGTGCCCGTCACCCTGCCGCCGCATCAGGATTGGGACGCCTGCTGCCGCGTCATCCTGTACGCCGAGGCCTATGCGATCCACGAGCGGGACCTCGCCGAGCGGCCGGAGCAATACGCCGCGATCACCCGCGCCCGCCTGTTCTCGGGCCAGGTCGTCAGCGCGGCCGATTACGTCCAGGCGTTGCGCTGGCGGCGTGCCCTGTGCCGGAATTACGCGGAGACGCTCGACGGACTCGACGCCGTCGTCACCGGCTGCACGCTCAACCCGGCGCCGCTCATCGACGAGATGGCGAAACCGCCTTTCTTCTCGCCCAAGGGACGGTTGCTGATGGCGCCGTTCAGCATCACCGGCGCGCCGGCGCTCAGCGTCTGCAGCGGCTTTTCCACCGACGGTCTGCCGCTCAGCCTGCAGATCGCCGGCCTGCCCTTCGCCGATGCCACGGTGCTGCGCATCGGCCACGCCTACGAGCAGGCGACGCCGTGGCGGGAGCGGCGGCCGGCGCTTTAGCCGGTCGTCGTCGACGCGTCTCGCGGCAGCTCCGGGTGCCGCTGGTGGCGGAACATAGGCGAATGGCGTAGCATCGATGCCTCTCGTCGGCGGCCGAAGGAAGCACGACGATGCGGCAGATCTGGACGGTGCTTGTCGCCGCTTTCGTCATCGTCGGCTGCACGCCTGCCGAAAGCGATGCGGACGTCGCTTCCAAGTGGCGCCACCCGGACGGCACCGCGATCAGCAGCGCCGAGGTCGCCGAGGCGAGGAATGCTTGCGTGCGCGCGGCCACGCGCGAGCTTGGGCCAGCGGAGGCGGGCTTTACCAATGACCCAGCCTTTCGTCCCGGCGGCGAGGGGTTGGAGCCCCGCGGCGCCCTGGAGTCGATGAATTCATCGCCATGGCGGCAGATCGGCCGAATGCCCGTGCCCCTCGCCGATTGCCTTGAAGCCAAGGGATACGTGCCCGTCCGATAGTGCCTTTACGCCCGCGCCAGTGGCGCCAGATTGCCGTCCTCGCGCAGATGGCAGGCGACGAAGCGGCCGGGCGCGACCTCGCTCAGCGCCGGCTCCTCGCTGCGGCAACGGCTGAAGGCGTAGGGGCAGCGCGTATGGAAGCGGCAGCCTGGGGGCGGATTCATCGGGCTCGGCACGTCGCCCTCGATGACGAGGCGGGTGCGGCGGGCGCGCGGATTGGGGATCGGCGCCGCGTCGATGAGGGCCTGCGAATAGGGGTGGAGCGGATTCTCGAACAGCGCCTCCTTGGGCGCGATCTCGACGATCTGGCCAAGATACATGACGGCGATGCGATGGCCGATATGCTCGACGACGCCGAGATCGTGCGAGATGAAGAGATAGGTCAGCTTGAACTCGTCCTGCAGATCCATCAGCAGGTTGAGCACCTGGGCCTGCACCGAGACGTCGAGCGCGGAGACCGGCTCGTCGGCGATGATCAGGCTGGGATTGACGACGAGGGCGCGGGCGATGCCGAGGCGCTGACGCTGGCCGCCGGAGAACTAGAACGGATAGCGGTTCATGGCGTCTTCGCGCAGGCCGACGCGCTTGAGCACGGCGGTGACCCGCGCGGCGCGCTCATCGGCGGCGATCACCTCGAAATTCTCCAGCGGCTCGCCGACGATGGTGCCGGCGGTGAGGCGCGGGTTGAGCGAGGCGTAGGGATCCTGGAAGACCATCTGGACGTGGCGGCGATGGGCTCGCATCGCCTGCTGGTCGAGCCGGGTGATGTCGACGCCGTCGAGCACGATGCTGCCTTCGCTCGGCTCGAGGAAGCGCAGGATAAGCTTGCCGACCGTCGACTTGCCGCAGCCGCTCTCACCGACCAGACAGAGCGTCTCGCCGGGCTGGATGGTGAAGCTGACGCCGTCCACCGCCTTGACCTGCGCCACCGCCCGCCGCAGCAGCCCGCGCAGCACCGGGAAATGCTTGCGCAGCCCGGCGACCGCGAGGACTGGCCGATTGTCGCTCATGACGCCAGCACCCGCTCGGCCTCCCAGCACGCCACCAGATGGCTGGCGCCGTGTCCGGCGAGCGGCGGCGCCTCGGCGCGGCAGCGCTCGGTGGCGAAGCCGCAGCGCGGCGCGAAGGCGCAGCCGGCGATCTTCTCGCGCAGTGACGGCACGATCCCGGGAATCTCGCTGAGGCGGCGGGCGCGCAAGCCGGCGCGGCTTCGCGGGATCGACGCCATCAGTCCGCGCGTATACGGATGCATCGGCCGGTCGAAGAGCTCGAAGACATCGGCCTCCTCGACCTTGCGCCCGGCATACATGACGATGACGCGCTGGCAGGTCTCGGCGACGATGCCGAGATCGTGGGTGATAAGCATGATGGCGGCGCCGAAGCGACCCTTCAGCTCGAGCATCAGCTTGAGGATCTGCGCCTGGATGGTGACGTCGAGCGCGGTGGTGGGCTCGTCGGCGATCAGGAGCTTGGGATTGCACGACAGCGCCATGGCAATCATCACGCGCTGCCGCATGCCGCCGGAGAATTGATGCGGATAGTCGTGGATGCGCCGCTCGGCATCGGGAATCCGCACCAGGCGCAGCATCTCGACGGCGCGCTTGAGACCCACGGCGCGATCCGCCTTCTCATGGATCATCACCGCCTCGGCGATCTGCTCACCGACCGTCAGCACCGGGTTGAGCGAGGTCATCGGCTCCTGGAAGATCATCGCGATGCGGTTGCCGCGTATGCCGCGCATCGCCGCCTCGTCGAGGCCGAGCAGATCGACGCCGTCGAAGCGGATCGTACCCGACACGGTGCGGCCGAGCTTGGCGGGCAGCAGGCGCATGATCGACAGCGCCGTTACCGACTTGCCGCAGCCGCTCTCCCCGACGATCCCCAGCGTCTCGCCGGCGCTCACCGTGAAGCCGACGCCGTCGACCGCGCGGGTCGTGCCGTCGACGGTGAAAAAATGCGTGCGCAGATCCTCGACCTCGAGCAGCGCGGTGTCGCTCATGACGCTCACATCCGCCTTGCCAGGCGCGGGTCGAGGCGGTCGCGCAGCCCGTCGCCGAGCAGGTTGACGGCGAGGACGACGAGAGCGAGGCAGGTGCCGGGGAAGAAGATCGTCCATGGCGCGCGGGCGAGTAGCAGGCGGCTCGAGGCGATCATGTTGCCCCAGGTCGGCACTTCCGGCGGCACGCCGGCGCCAAGGAAGGACAGCGCAGATTCCGTGAGGATCGCCGAGGCGGTGATGTAGGTCGCCTGCACGATGAGCGGCGCGATGGTGCTCGGCACGATATGGCGCAGAATGATTTTCAGGCTGCGGCTGCCGCCGCCGACCGCCGCCTCGATGAAGGGCTGCTCGCGGGTGGTCAGCACGACCGAGCGCACCAGGCGGACGACGCGTGGGATCTCGGGAATGGCGATGGCAATAACGACGATGCCGACGCTCGCCTTGTTGAGCGAGACGAGGGCGATGGCCAGCAGGATGCCGGGAATTGCCATCAGCCCGTCCATGAAGCGCATGAGGACATTGTCGAGCTTGCGGTAGTAGCCGGCGGCAAGACCGATCGTCAGGCCGATGACGATCGCCAGTATGGCGACCGACAGGCCGACGACGAGCGAGATGCGCGCGCCGTAGACGGCGCGGGCGTAGACGTCGCGGCCGAGCGGGTCGGTGCCGAACCAATGGGCGGCCGAGGGTGGCTGCAGCCGGTCGACGGGAACCATGAATTGCGGGTCGCCGGCGATCCACGGCGCGATGATGGCGATGACCGCCATCGCTGCCAGCAGGGCGCTGCCGATGATGATGGTCGGGTTGCGGCGGATGAAGGTTCGCAACTGGGCAACGGTTCCCGGACTGGCGTTCGGCGTATCGGCGGTGATGGTCATCTCAGTAGCGGATGCGCGGGTCGAAGAAGGTGTAGCTGAGGTCGACCAGCAGATTGACCAGCACATAGACGCCGGAGAACACCATGATGACGCCCTGGATGATCGGGTAGTCGCGCCGGGCGATGGCATCGACGACGAGTCGGCCGATGCCGGGGATGTTGAAGACCGTCTCGGTGATGACGACGCCGCCGATCAGCAGGGCGACGCCGATGCCGATCACGGTGACGATCGGCACCGCCGCGTTCTTCAAGGCGTGCTTGAGGAGCAGCGGCGCGGACGCTACGCCCTTGGCGCGCGCCGTGCGCATATAGTCCTCGGACAGCACGTCGAGCATGGTGGCGCGGGTGATCCGCGCGATCAGCGCGACATAGGCGAGGCCGAGCGCGACCGAGGGCAGCACTAGATTTCTCAGCCACGGCAGGATGCCCTCGGCGATCGGCGTGTAGCCCTGCACCGGCAACCATTTGAGCTCGATGGCGAAGAGGAAGATGAGGAGATAGCCGACGACGAAGACGGGCACCGAGAACCCCATCACCGCAAAGCCCATGACGAAGCGGTCGATCCCGGTGCCGGCATTGGCCGCCGCGACGACGCCGAGGAAAACCGCGATGATGATGGCGACGCCGATCGTCGTGATGGCGAGCGAGATGGTGGGCTCGGCGCGCTGCGCGATCAGCGTGGTGACGGGATCGCCCCAGAACATCGAGTTGCCGAGATTGCCGTGGGCGAGGCTGACGATCCACACCAGGAACTGCTTCCAGATCGGCTCGTCGAGGCCGAGCTTCTGGCGGATCTGCGCGATGTTGTCGGGCGTCGCATTGTCGCCCGCCATGATCGCCGCCGGATCGCCGGGGGCGAGATGGAGGAGCAGGAAGACGAACAGCGCGACGATCGCCATGACCGGCAGCATCGCGAGCAGGCGACGGACGATGTAGGCGGTCATGACTTGGGAAGTACCAGCTTGCGTCCTTCGAGACGCGCCCTGCGGTCGCTCCTCAGGATGAGGTCAATCGCGACTGCCATTCACAAATTTCCCTCATTCTGAGGAGGCCGCGAAGCGGCCGTCTCGAAGGACGCTAGATTGTTGTGCACTTGATTCTGCGACCGCTACCCTCACACCTTCTCGACGTTCCACCACGGAATGATCTCCGCGACTGGCAGGATGCCCTTGATGTTGGTGCGCTCGGCGGCCGGCTGGATCCATTGGCCGTAATAGAGCTGCGGGATGACCTTCCAGGCATTGTCCTGCAGCTCGCGGGCGATCGCCTTGCGCTCCTCGAGCGTCTCGGCGAGCGCCCATTTGTTGCGCAGCTCTTCCTGTTTGGCGTCGGAGGGCCAGCCGAACCACGCCTTGTCGCCGGTCGTTGCATGGGCGGAGAGCAGGATCGGATTGCCGATCGCCGAGCCGCCCGACGAGGTGATGAAGATGTTCCAGCCGCCCTGGTCGGGCGGCGATTTGTTGGCGCGGCGGGTCACCACGTTCGACCAGTCCATCGCCTCTACCTGGACGTTCATGCCGGCCTGGCGCATCTCCTGCGCCAGGACCTGCGCGGTGTTGCTCATATAGGGGATGTTGGTCGCCTGGAGGAGGACGACCGGGCGACCGTCATAACCGCCTTCCTTCAAGAGCTCTTTGGCCTTGGCGAAGTTTTGCCCGCCCTTGAACCAACCGGTGTTGGCGTCGTTCTCCATCGGCGTGCCCATGCCGAAATAGGACGGGCAGCTCTTGGCGTATTTCGAGTTGCCGAACGTCGCCTTCATGCAATCGTCCTGCTTGACGATGTAGAGCATCGCCTGGCGCGCCTTCTCGTTGTTGAAGGGCGGGTGCAGGAAGTTGAGGCGGATCTGGCCGACCTGGCCGAGATCGTTGAGCACCTGGATGCGGATGTTCTTGTCGCTCTCGAGCTGGTCGAGGAGATCGGTCGGTGGGATCTCGTAGAAATCGATCTCGCCGGCTTGCAGCGCGGCGACCGCGGTCTGGCCGTCCGGCATGTTGATGTAGACGACGCGGTCGACCTTGACCACCTTGCCGCCGGCGATGGCGCTCGCCGGCTCGCTGCGCGGCACGTAGTCGGGGTTGCGGTCGTAGACGTATTGCGTCCCCGGCTTGGTCTCGTCGAGATTGAGCTTGAAGGGACCCGAGCCGACGACCTGCTCGATCTTCTGCATCGGATCGGTCTCGGCCTCCTTCTTGCGCATCATGAAGCAGATCGGCGTCGAGGTCTTGGCGAGCACGTCGAGCGTCAGCCCGTAGCGCTCCTTGAAGGCTATGGTGAAGGTCTTGTCGTCCTTGGCGGCGATCTCCTTGACGCGCGCCATCATATGCTGGCCGCCGCCATCGCGCGCCGCCCAGCGCAGCAGCGAGGGCACGATGTCGGCGGTCGTCACCGCCGTGCCGTCATGCCATTTCAACCCGTCGCGCAGCTCGAAGCTCCAGGTCAGCTTATCGTCCGAGAGGCCCCATTTCTTGATCATCTGCGGCTGCGGCGCCTGCTTGTCGTCGATGCCGAACAGCGTGTCGTACACCATGCCGCCGTGATAGGCCGTCATATTGGCGGTGGTCCAGATCGGGTCATAGGTCGGGATGTCGCCATGGAACACCGCGCGGATGGTGCGCGCGGCGGGCGGCCGCGTCTGCCCGCGCACGATGGCGGGCGCCGCGGCGAGAGCGGCGGTGGCGAGGCCGCCCTTGATGATGGTACGGCGTGCGAATTTCGTCATGTCGTCTCCTCCCTGCCGATTGGCCGTTTCATTCGTTGCCGTCATTAAGTCATGTCGCGACGGGCGCTGCAACACTCCGGATCGAGCGGCGGCCATGTCCTTCGACTTCGCTCAGGACGAGGGGGAGATGTCGATACAATACGCCCCTCATCCTGAGCGTAGCTGCGAAGCAGCGCAGTCGAAGGATCCGGCCCCAATCCGTCCTACAAGATCAGCCCGGGGCTGGTCTTCTCGTCGAGCGGCCAGATCGGGCGCGTCACCTTGGTGTAAGGGATCTTGCGGTAGTCGCGGCTGAGCGGCCCGTCGCTGTCGATATAGATCACCTTCTTGGCGATCGGACCGAAGGCGGCCATGAAATGATTGGTCGACTTGACCACGACCAGCTTCTTCCTCGTCGGATCGATGCCGAGATTGGTGAAGAGCTCGAGGCCGAGCGCCTGGGTGCGGTTCGAGATCAGCACCACCTCGACGCCGCCAATGCGCACCGCGGCGCAATCGCCGAGCGGCACCTGCGTCGGGCCGAAGCTCTGCCAGCAATCGCGCTTCAATCCGATGACGGTGACGAGAGCGTCGACCGGCGGGCCGGAGGTCGGTCCGATCTTGCCGCCGAAGCGCAGCGGGAATTCGGCGCCGAGCCCGGCATCGAAGCAGAGCCGGACGGCGATCGGATCCCAGAGCGGTCCAACCGCGGCGTTCTCGGCGCCGCGCTCGATCAACCGGCGCAGGATCGTCGTGTTGTCCGAGGGCGCGCCGCCGCCGGCATTGTCGGCGGGATCGGCCATGACCACCGGCATGTCGTTGAAGGCGAGCGCCGCTGATATGCCGTCATCGGCGGTGGCGTAGTCCGGCATCGTCTTGCCGCGCATCGAGACGAACTCCTCGCCGATCGTCGTCGCCAGCGCATCGCCCGCCGCCTTGTCCTTGTCCATGACGACGAGGATGCGGCCGCCGAGCTCGGCGACGTCGGCATAGGGAAAGCAATGGCCGATCGAGATCGAGAGGATCCCGTCTTTGCCCTCCATCGCCTTCATGCGGTCGACGAAAGCGCGCATCAGCGGCAGGGTGGTCGGATAGTACTGGATCTGCCGGCAATCGTAGAGCGACATAACCGGCTTGACCTCGCCGCGCAGTGTCCTGAGCACGAGATCGAGCACGTCCTCGGCGCGCTCGACCACGTCGGTATGGGGGAATTCCTTGTAGAGCACGATGATGTCGGCGAGGCGCACCCGCTTCAGGGTCAGGTGGCAATGCGGGTCGAGCTCGACGCCGATCACCGTCTTCTTCCCGACCAGCGCGCGCACGCGCTCGATGATGTCGCCTTCGACGTCGTCATAGCCATGCGCCACCATGGCGCCGTGCAGCCCGAGCAGCACGCCGTCGACCGGCAGCGCCGCCTTGAGCTGCCCCAGTATCTCGTCGCGCATGAACTCGTAATCGGTCCGGTTGGTGGTGCCGGCCGGGCTCGCCGCGAAGCAGCTCCCTTCGATCAGGGTAAAGCCCTCCTTGGCAGCGCGCTTGCGGGCGACCCAGAGCGGCGCCGTGCACATCAGCGGCGTGTCGTCGGGATGCTCACCCGGGCGCAGGAAGACCCCCTCCTTATAGGAGTCGATACTGGTCGGCAGCGGCGAGAAGGTGTTGGTCTCGGTGGCGATGGTGGCGGCGAACAGACGCATGCTGACGATTCCTCCTTTGAGCTTTTTCCATTTAAGCGCAG
>DATAQP010000086.1:0-4107 GCA_036264595.1 Allostellaceae bacterium | reverse complement strand
TGGCTGCGTCCGCTGCTGCCCTATTTCGTCTTCCTGCTCGCCGCGGCGACGATGATCCGCATCGATGGGCCGGAGATCCTCGCCCATGTCGGCCGTCCCGGGCGCCTCGCCCTCGTCCTCCTCTGGGGGCTGGTGCTGTCGCCGATCGTCACCGCCGCGCTGGTCAGCAGCCTCGGCCTGCCGGACGGGCTCGCTCATGCGATCGTCATCTGGTCGGCCTCGCCGGCGCTCATCTCGTCGCCGGCGATCGCCTTTCTCCTCGGGCTCGACGGCTCGCTCGCTTTGCTAGTCATGGTCGCCAGCTCGTTCCTCATGCCGCTCACCTTGCCGCCGCTCGTCCTCGGCCTGCTCGGCGTCCATCTCGAGCTCGGCATCGCCGCGCTGATGCTGCGCCTCGTCCTCTTCATCGGCGGCGCGGTGGCGCTCGCCGCCATCGCCCGCCGCCTGCTCGGCGCGGCGCGCATCGTGCGGCGGCGCGACGAGCTCGGCGGCTTCAACGTCGTCCTGCTCGTCCTCTTCGCCATCGCCATCATGGACGGCGTCGGCGACATCGCGCTCGATCGGCCGCGCGAGCTCCTGCTCTATGCCGGCTGCGCCCTCGCCGCCGCGCTCGGCCAGCAGCTCCTTGGCACGCTCGCCTTCCTCTCCCAGGGCCGGTCCGAGGCGCTGACCGTCGGGCTGGTCTGCGGCAACCGCAACATGGCCTCGGTCTGGGCCAGCCTCGGCGCCTTCGCGACGCCCGAGCTGACCCTCTTCTTCATCGCCGTCCAGCTGCCGATCTATATTTTGCCGGCCGTTCTGCGCCCGCTCTACCGCCGTCTCCTGACTGCCTCGCCCACCGCCCGACCCGGCACGGCGTCCAACGTCCGGCTGCGTTGACGGCGGGGTAGCGACACAGTAGCTTCAGCTCAACTTACCGGCCGCCATCGCGGCCGGTTTGCACCGCCGCCAGGGAGGGCGACATACCATGAAAACGAAACTGATGATCGCGGCGAGCTGCGCCGCGTTGGTGCTCGGCGTTGCGAGCGCCTCGGCCAAGACCCTCGTATATTGCTCGGAGGGCAGCCCGGAGAATTTCTACCCCGCCATCAACACGACAGGCACCTCGTTCGACGCCTCGGCGCGGCCGATCTATAACCGCCTGCTCGAGTTTGAGCGCGGCACGACCAAGCTCGAGCCCGGCCTCGCCGAGAGCTACGACGTCTCGGCCGACGGCAAGACGGTGACCTTCAAGCTGCGCAAGGGCGTCAAGTTCCAGACCACCAAGTGGTTCACGCCGACGCGCGACTTCAACGCCGATGACGTAGTCTTCAGCTTCGCCCGCCAGTCGGACAAGAACGATCCCTGGTTCAAGGTGACGAGCGACAACCATACCTATTACGGCGATATGGGCCTCGACAAGCTGGTGAAGTCGGTCGACAAGGTCGACGACTACACGGTGCGCTTCAACCTCGCCGAGCCCGAGGCGCCGTTCCTCGCCGACATGGCGATGGATTTCGCCTCGATCCTGTCGAAGGAATACGCCGACAAGATGATGGCGGCGAAGACGCCCGAGAAGGTCGATCAGGAGCCGGTCGGCACCGGCCCGTTCTATCTCGTCGACTACCAGAAGGACGCGGTGATCCGCTACAAGGCGCATCCCGGCTTCTTCAAGGGCAAGGCGGCGATCGACGACCTCGTCTATTCGATCACGCCCGACGCCTCGGTGCGCTGGCAGAAGACCAAGGCCGGCGAGTGCCACGTCATGCCGTATCCGAACCCGGCCGATATCGAGGCGATCCGCAAGGATCCCAACATCAATCTGATGGATCAGCCCGGCCTCAATATCGGCTATCTCGCCTTCAACGTGACGAAGAAGCCGTTCGACGACAAGCGCGTGCGCCAGGCGATCAACATGGCGATCAACAAGAAGGCGATCATCGACGCGGTCTATCTCGGCGCCGGCGTTCCCGCCAAGAATCCGATCCCGCCGACCATGTGGTCGTACAACGACGACGTGAAGGACTATCCCTACGATCCCGAGGCGGCGAAGAAACTGCTCGCGGCGGCCGGCCTCGCCAACGGCTTCGAGACCGATCTCTGGGCAATGCCCGTGCAGCGCCCCTACAACCCCAACGCCAAACGCATCGGCGAGCTGATGCAGGCCGATCTCGCCAAGGTCGGCATCACCGCCAAGATCGTCAGCTATGAGTGGGGCGATTACCGCAAGCGCCTGCAGCAGGGCGAGCACCAGATGGCGCAGATCGGCTGGACCGGAGACAATGGCGATCCGGACAACTTCCTGCACGTGCTGCTCGGTTGCGACGGCGCCAAGATCGGCGGCGGCAACACGGCGAAATGGTGCTACAAGCCGTTCGACGATCTGATCATCGAGGCCGAGCACTCGACCGACATCGAGAAGCGCACCGACCTCTACCGCAAGGCCCAGGTCATCTTCAAGGAAGAGGCGCCCTGGTTCACCATCGCGCATTCGGTGCAGTTCAAGCCGGTGCGCAAGGAGGTCGTCGGCTTCAAGCTCAGCCCGTTCGGCGGGCATGAGTTCTACGGCGTCGACCTGAAATAGTGGTTGACTGAAGGCTCGGTGGAGCGGCACATCGCCGCTCCACCGGTATTTCACCATGTTGCGTTTCCTGGCCACCAGAATCAGCCTGATCATCCCGACCTTCTTCGGGATCACCCTGCTGACCTTCCTCCTCGTCCGCCTGATACCCGGCGACCCGATCGAAGCGCTCGCCGGCGAGCGCGGCATCGACCCGGTGCGCCATGAGCAGCTGCGCCACGAATACGGCTTCGACCGGCCGGTTCTCGTGCAATACGGCATCTATATCGCCCGCGTGCTGCACGGCGATCTCGGCATCTCGGCGGTGACCCACGCGCCTGTCATCAAGGAATTCGGCGCGCTCTTCCCGGCGACCATCGAGCTGTCGAGCTGCGCCATGCTCTTCGCCATCCTGCTCGGCCTGCCCGCCGGCATCATCGCCGCGGTCAAGCGCAACTCGGTCTTCGACCACGGCGTCATGGCCGTCTCGCTGACCGGCTACTCGATGCCGATCTTCTGGTGGGGCATGCTCGCCATCCTGCTGTTCTCCATCACGCTGGGCTGGACGCCGGTCTCAGGCCGCATCTCGGTGCAGTATTTCATCGAGCCGATGACCGGCTTCCTGCTCATCGATTCCTGGCGCTCGGGCGAGCCCGGCGCCTTCCGTTCGGCGCTCTCGCATCTCGTCCTGCCGATGATCGTGCTCGGCACCCAACCGCTCGCCGTCATCGCCCGCATGACGCGCTCGGCGATGCTCGAGGTGCTCGGCGAGGATTACATCCGCACGGCGCGCGCCAAGGGCCTGCCGCCGCGCTGGGTGGTCGGCGCCCACGCCTTGCGCAACGCCCTCATCCCGGTCATCACCGTCATCGGGCTGCAGGTCGGCGTCATCTTCACCGGCGCCATCCTGACCGAGACGATCTTCTCCTGGCCCGGCGTCGGCAAGTGGCTGGTCGAGGGCATCTTCCGCCGCGACTACCCGGTGCTGCAGGGCGGCGCGCTGCTCCTCGGCATCATGGTGATGACGGTCAACCTGATCGTCGATCTGCTCTACGGCGTGATCAACCCGCGCATCCGCCATGCGCGGTAGATTGCGATGACAGGCGCAAGATGATTTCCGACACCGAAACCCTGCCAGCGGCAGGGAGCGAGATCGGCGGCGGCGCGCCGCCCCATCCGATGCGCGAGTTCTGGCGCTATTTCAGCGCCAATGCCGGCGCGGTCGCGGGCCTCGCCATCATCATCGGCGTGATGCTGCTCGCCGCCTTCGCCGACATCGTCGCGCCGCACGCGCCGAACCTGACGCATGACAACGCCTTCCTGCGCCCGCCCTTCTGGGAGGATGGCGGCTCGCTGACCTACCCGCTCGGCACCGACGCCATCGGCCGCGACATCCTCTCGCGCCTGATCTACGGGGCGCGGCTGTCGCTGCTCATCGGCATCATCGTCGTCAGCCTGTCGCTGGTCGCCGGCACGGTGCTCGTCCTCGTCGCCGGCTTCGCACGCGGCCTTACCGAGATCGCCATCATGCGGCTGATGGACGTCGTGCTGACGCTGCCGAGCCTGCT
>DATAQP010000062.1:0-6173 GCA_036264595.1 Allostellaceae bacterium | reverse complement strand
AGAAGCCCTGGTCATGCAGCTTCTGCTGCACTTTGATGACGGTATCAGGCCCGATCGCCGCGCCGGGGGCGGCGCCGCCGTCGATCGTTCGCCAGCTGCCGTCAGCCTGACGGCAGGCCGTGCCGGCGACCTGCTGGGTTTGGCCGTCGATCACCGCCTGGGTGGTGAAGTTGCGGCAGGCCTGGCCGTTGGGGCCCTGGAAATTCCCCGTCGGCGTCACCCAATAGCTCGAATCCTTCTTCGAGTCGTGCCATGCCACGGTCTGCCCGGTCGGGGTGTGCTCCAGCGTGCGGCCGACGCAGGCATGATCGGCGGGGTCCATCTGGCGCCCGACATAGCCGCCGGCGAGGGCGCCGCCGACGACGCCGACCGCGGTCAGCAATCCCTTGCCGCTGCCGCTGCCGAACTGATTGCCGACGATGCCGCCGAGCGCCGCGCCGCCGAGGCTGCCGATGATGTTGCCCTGGGTCGGGCTGAGGATCGACTGGATGGCAGTGCGATTGCACGACCCGTTATCGGCGCCGTAGCTGCCACCAAATTGCGCCGCCGCCGGGGCAGCGGCGGCAATAAACGCGACGGGAAGGGCAAGCATGAACGGCGCGGCGACCGCACCGCGTGAGGGACGATGGGTACCAGGGAATGTCATGATCGATTGCTCCACGTTTGTCGGAAACCGCGCATTCGGCCTGCATCTGCGCGCGAGAGCTTGGTGCCCTCTTTCGCCAGGTCAGGGCCTATAGCACGGCCATCCCTCCCCCTCTTCGATGATTCCTCTCACAATATGGTATAAGCAAGGCGGCCCAATCGGAAGCAGCGTGAAGCGCGGTGCGATGAACCCGTTCGAGACCGACCTCGACAAGAATGCGGCGAATTTCGTGCCGCTGTCGCCGCTCGGCTTCCTCGCGCGCAGCGCCGCGGTCTATCCCGCGCGGCCGGCGGTCGTCCACGGCGCCAGACGCTATAGCTGGGCAGAGGCCTATCGGCGCTGCCGGCGCCTCGCCAGCGCGCTGGCCGGGCGCGGCATCGGCAAGGGCGATACCGTCGCCATCTTGGCGCCCAACGTGCCAGAGCTCTTCGAGGCGCATTTCGGCGTGCCGATGGTCGGCGCCGTGCTCAATGCGATCAACACGCGGCTCGACGCCGAGACGATCGCCTTCATCCTCGAGCATGGCGGCGCCAAGCTGCTGATCGCCGACCGCGAATTCTCGGCGACGGTCGGCAAGGCGCTGACGCTGGTCAAGACCCGGCCGCTCGTCGTCGACATCGACGACGTGCTGGCGCCGCCGGGCGCGCTGCTCGGCGAATGCGACTACGAGAGCTTCATCGCGGCGGGCGACCCCGATTTCGCCTGGGCGAATCCGGACGACGAGTGGGACGCCATCGCCCTCAACTATACATCGGGGACGACGGGCAATCCCAAGGGCGTCGTCTATCATCACCGCGGCGCCTATCTCAACGCGCTCGGCAACATCCTCGTCTGGTCGATGCCGCAGCATCCGGTCTATCTCTGGACGCTGCCGATGTTCCATTGCAACGGCTGGTGCTTTCCCTGGACGGTGACGGCGCTCGCCGGCACCCATGTCTGCCTGCGCCGGGTCGAGGCTGGTGCCATCTTCCAGGCGATCGCCGGCGAGGGCATAACGCATCTCTGCGGCGCCCCCATCGTCATGAACATGCTGCTCAACGCGCCGGCAAAGGCGAAACGCGAGATCGGCCGGTCGATCCACATGATGACGGCGGGCGCGGCGCCGCCGGCAGCGATCATGGCGGGGATGGAGCGGATGGGCTTCCGCATCGTCCATGTCTACGGCCTCACCGAGGTCTACGGCCCGGTGACCTATTGCGCCTGGCACGAGGAATGGAACGGACGGCCGGACACCGAGCGGGCCGCTTTGCGTGCCCGCCAGGGCGTGGCATATCCCGTGCTCGAGGGGCTGATGATCGCCGATCCGCTGACCCTGGCGCCGGTGCCGCGCGACGGCACCACGATGGGCGAGGTCTTCATGCGTGGCAACGTCGTGATGAAGGGCTACCTCAAGAACGCGAAGGCGACCGAGGAGGCCTTCGCCGGCGGCTGGTTCCATACCGGCGATATCGGCGTCGCCCACCCCGACGGCTATATCGAATTGAAGGACCGCTCCAAGGACATCATCATCTCGGGCGGCGAGAACATCTCGACCATCGAGGTCGAGAGCGTGCTCTACGACCATCCCGCCGTGCTGGAGGCCGCCATCGTCGCCCGGCCGGACGAGAAATGGGGCGAGACGCCTTGCGCCTTCGTCACGCTGAAGCCGGGCGCGGCGGCGAGCGAGGCCGAGCTCATCGAATTCTGCCGCGCGCACCTCGCCCGCTTCAAGGTGCCGAAGACCGTCGTCTTCGGCCCGCTGCCCAAGACCTCGACCGGCAAGATCCAGAAATTCGTGCTGCGGGAGCAGGCGAAAAACCTGGGCTGAGCAACCGGCGCGATCGGCTCGATATCTGAAATATTAACCATTCTAGGTTATGTCAGAGCATCGACCAATGGCGGAGTTGCGCAAGATGGACCGCTCGTCCAGCGGCAAGGGCGGCAGAAGCTGGCCCGGCGCACGCGGCGGCAACGAACGCGAGGCGAAGCCGGCGACCATCGACGCGCTGCTCGCGGCGATTGCCCGCGTCCGCTCGGAAGCCGTATCGCTGGCCGACCGCGCCTACGAGGCGATCCAGCATCACGCTTTCGACCCCTATCGGGAATTCTGCGAAAAGCGCGCCGAGCATGCGGCGCTGGTCAGCGTGCTGCGTGCGCGCATCGGACCGAAACCGAAGGACCCGTGCTGGGCCCCTGCCATCGATCTCGAGGATTCATCTCTCCTGCGCCTGTCGATTCAGGCCTGCGTCAAATTTGCCTTCGCTCTATCGGCGACCCCGCTGATGCCGCTGGGTGCGCGCGAGACCTTCATCCACGAGGTCGGCATGCTGCAAGCGGCGCGCGCGCAGCTCCAATCAGCCAAGGACGACGAGAGCGTCGCCGCCCTGCTCGACGAGCTCGAGATGGCGCTGATGATCCTTGAGGAGGTCGTCGAGAAGGCCCCCGCGTTCGAGGAATTCTGAGTTCGCGACTTCCGGTACGACAAACGCTCCCGGCGCGTCCGCCGGTCGCCGCCCGGACGCGGAGCGAAACCCTCATGCGACTCGCTCTTCCGCCCGACCTGCCTGGACGGGCGGAAGAGAAAGTCGCGCCTAGGAAAGCAGTATGTCGAGAGCGTCTAGTGCTGATGATGCTCGAGTTCGAATATCTCGTCTTTTATTCGCAGCTTCTGGCGCTTGAGATCGGTGATCGTCGCGGGATCCGGCAGAGGACGACTGATTTCCTTGTTGATCTCATCTTCGATATGTGCGTGCCGGGAACGGAGCGTTTCGATACGATCCTCAAGCATGAGCGTCTCCAGTCATAGTTGGACGGGAACGACAAATCGTAATCCCGAATCCGCTTGCTGACAAACCCGACGAATCGCCGCAGCCTAACCTATTGACCATATGGCACTAATCAGCTCGGCCGCCGAACCGATAGGATGGCCGTGGCAGGCGAGATAGAGGCCGAGATTGGCCGCGAGGTCGTCCTCGACCGTGCGACCGGCGCTCCGACGACCCAACGAGCCGGCGAGAAGCTTCCGCTGCTCCTCGCGCTCGGCGCGAAGCTCGAGGCGCTTGATCTCGGCATAGAGCGACGCGCTTGCCGTATCGGCCATCGTCTTGAGCGCCCTGCGGATTGCGCGCAGCGGTTCGACGACGGTGCGGCGCCACGGCGCGGCGCGCGCCTCGGCGGCGGCAAGATCGTCTGCGCTGAGCCGGCCGCGCCCGCTCCGCGCGAGCCAGCAGCACAGCAGCAGCAGATTGACGTCGAGCCCGAGCTCGTCCTGCAGCCGCAGGCAGGCCGCGGCAACGGCGGGGCGGCTGTAGACAGCGAGCGAGAAGGCCCAGAACTCGTCGGCGTCGGCGCTCGGCGCGTCAGGCATCGCCGAAGCTGATGTTGAGGCCGCGCGCCGTGCGCACCAGCGCACCAGCGGGATCGGCAAGCTGCGGCGCCGCGATGGCCTCGGCGAGCGGCACGTCGACGACCTGGCGGTTTTGCCAGGCCACCATGCGGTCGAACTGGCCGGTGGCGACGAGATCGACGGCGTGAACGCCGAAGGCCGAGGCGATCAGCCGGTCGATCGCGTTGGGCTCGCCGCCGCGCTGGACGTGGCCGAGCACGGTGACGCGCGTCTCGGCGCCGGTCAGCCGGGCGAGCTCCTCGCCGAGGCGATGGCCGATGCCGCCATAGCTCGCGCTGCCGGCGCCGTGATGGCGGCGTACCGACTGGCCGAGCGTGTCCTTGACCGATTCGGCGACGACGACGAGGGCGAAATTGCGGCCGCGCTTGCGCACCCGGGCGATATGCGCAGCGACGTTATCGAGCGTGTACTCGATCTCGGGGATGAGGATGATGTCGGCGCCGCCGGCGATCCCCGCGGTGAGCGCGATATGGCCGGCGTCGCGCCCCATCAGCTCGAGGATCATCACCCGATCGTGGCTCGCCGCCGTCGGCTGCAGCCGGTCGAGCGCCTCGGTGGCGACGGCAACCGCCGACTGGAAGCCGATCGAGTTCTCAGTGGCGCCAACATCGTTGTCGATGGTCTTGGGAATACCAACCAGGTTGAGGCCGCCCTGGATGGCCAGCCGCCGCAATATGGCGAAGCTGCCATCGCCGCCGATGCCGATGAGGGCATCGAGGCCGAGCTCGCGATAGCCGGCGATGACCTCCTCGGAGCGGTCGCGCACACTCCCGTCCGACATCGGAAAGGCGAAGGGATCGCCCTTGTTGGTGGTGCCGAGAATAGTGCCGCCCATGCGCAGGATGTTGGTGGTGACGATGCGCAGGCCGAGCTCCTCGAACTCGACCGGCCGGCGCAACAGCCCCATCGTGCCCTGGCGAATGCCGAGGACCCGCCAGCCATAGGCTTCGATGGCGCGGCAGACGACGGCGCGGATCGCCGCATTGAGACCGGAACAGTCGCCGCCGCTGGTCAGGATGCCGATCGTCTTCGCCGGTCGCGCCTGGCTTGCCATGGGCTTCCCCTTGCTCGTCCGCGCCCGGCCGGGCCGCCGGGCCACCGCATATACTCACTACCCGAGGCGGATTTTGCTATAATCTCATGCGGGCGACATCACGCCGATCGCCGGAACATGCCGACCGCCACGATGGACCTCAACATCGAAGCAACCAAGGCCAAGCTCGAGATGCTGCGCGGCGAGCATCGCGATCTCGACGAGATCATCGCGCGACTGGCCGACAAGGCACCCTTCAACCTGCTTCAGCTGCAGCGCCTGAAGAAACGCAAGCTGCTGCTCAAGGACCAGATCACCAAGCTGGAGAGCCAGCTCCTGCCCGATATCATCGCTTAAAGCAGAACGCGCCTTAGAACTGGAATAGTCCCATCAGATCGCCGATCGCCGGGCGGTTCTGCGGGACATAGAGGTCGGCATCGCCCATCACCGGGTTGGGCAGATTGTCGCGACTCTCCGCCGAGAGCGGCGCCAAGCCCCAGTTGCGCTCTATGAATTTCAGCAGCGAGGCGTGGTCGTAATAGGCATGATCGACGTAGCCCTTGCGGGCGAAGGGCGAGATGGCGATCAGCGGCACGCGCGTGCCGTCACCGAAGGAATCGAGAATCTGGATGTAGCCGGAATCGTAATAGCCGCCGCCCTCGTCGGTGGTGACGATGATCGCCGTCTTCGCCCAGAGCGCGGGATGCGCCTGGATCTTGGCGACAAGACCGCGCAGGAAGCCCTCGTAACGGGCGATCGTCGAATAGGCCGGGTGGCCGGATTCGGGATTCGGCGGAATGACGAAGGAGACTGCCGGCATGGCCCTTTCGTCGACGAGATCGCGGTCGAGCGCGGCAATGCTCTGCAGATTGTCCTTCAGCGCCGTCGTCATGACCGCGGTCGAATGAGTGAGCGGATCGCAGATGTTGCAATAACGATCTTGTCGATGCCCCCATCGGTGCGCCCGCCGCTATACCATTTCCACGTCACGCCCTTGGCGGCGAGCGCGGTGGCGATGTTCGGCGCGCGCTACGGCGGCAGGGTGAATTCCTGCGGTCCGAGCATCTGCAGCGCGCCATCGGGCCCATAGAACGGGCCGTAATTATTGA
>DATAQP010000054.1:0-4347 GCA_036264595.1 Allostellaceae bacterium | reverse complement strand
GACGACAAGAGAGTATTTGGTCTGCCCGCGATACCGTTCATGGTCGCCCCCGTCATCCCGTCTCGATAGCGAAAGCGTGGCGCCAGCAACCGGTCGCGTCAAGCGCCGTTTCCCCGCCCTGGTGGATCGCGCATTCGGTTTGATCGCTCGCTACCTTATGCCGTCATCACCGGGCTTAACCCGGTGATCCACGTCAAGCTACCGGCACCCGTCTCGACGGGGACCACGTGGATGGCCGTGTCAAGCACCGCCATGACGGCAGAATGAGGGTCCGTTCAAACTACCCGAGCGCGCGCGGGCGGCGGATCGGGTTGTAGTCGTTGATCATGTCGCGCGGGCGATAGAGCTCCTCGAGATAGGTGCGCTCCTCGGCGCTGAGCGCGATATCCGCCGCCTTCACCGCGACCTCGACCTGGTGCGCCGTGTCGGCGCCGATGAAGGGAACGGTGACGTTGCCGCTCTGCGCCACCCAGGCCATGGCGATCTGCGCCGGCTCGACGCCGCGCCGCTCGGCGAGCGTCGCGACCCGCTCTGCGATGGCGACGTCGATCGCGTCGCCGAACCAGCTCAAATACGGGTCGTGCACGGTCCGCTTGCTCTGCCCGGCGCCGCTGAGATAGCCGCGCGCCAGCGGGCTGAACGTGGTCACCGCAATGCCCTGGTCGCGGCAATAGGGGAACATCTCGCGCTCCTCCTCGCGATAGAGCAGGCTGTACTGGCACTGCATGTTGACAAACTCGGCCCAGCCGTTCTGCCGCGCCGTCATGTTCATCAGCGCGAACTGCCAGGCATACATCGTCGAGGCGCCGAGATAGCGCACCTTGCCGGCGCGCACCAGGCCATCGAGCGTCTCCATCGTCTCCGCGATCGGCGTCTCGGGATCGAAGGCGTGGATGATGTAGAGGTCGATATAGTCGGTGCCGATGCGTTTCAGCGAGCGGTCGATCGACGCGATTATGTGCTTGCGTGACAGGCCGCGATCGTTGGGCGTTTCGCTGATCGGGTAGAAGACCTTTGTCGCCAGCACGAGATCGTCGCGCTTGGCCATCTTCAGGACATTGCGGCCGACGATTTCCTCGTTGACCCCGGCGGAATACCAATCCGCCATGTCGAAGAAATTGATGCCGAGCTCGACCGCCTTGGCAAGGATCGGGATGGACTCCCGCTCGTCGAGGACCCAGCCCTTCCAGGCCGAGCTGCCGATCGACATCGTGCCGAGGCAGAATCGCGACGTCCGCAAACCCGTGCGGCCGAACCTGACATGCTCCATCGCGCCTAATCCCCCCGATTTCCTTGGTCGCAGGGAGATTAGGAGAGGTTGGCGAGCTTGGCGAGCCCACGCTTGCCAGCAAGCCGGCGCTTGCCTCAGCCGGGCGTCAGGCGAAGCCGAGATGCACCTTGATCGCGCGCGTGCGGTCCGTCGCCAGGGCGAAGGCGCGCGCCGCTTCGGCGATCGGCACCGTCTCGGTGAGCAGCGGCAGGACGTCGATCGCGCCCGATTCGATGCATTGGACGGCTGTCGCGAACTCCTCGTGGAAGCGGAAGCTGCCGCGCCAGTCGATCTCCTTGGCCACCAAGAGGTTGAGCGGCACTGGCGTCTCGCCGCAGACGCCGATCTGCACCAAGGTCGCGCGCGGCTTGGCGACGGCGATCGCCTGGACCACAGCCTTGGCGCTGCCCGACGCCTCGAAGACGACGTCGAAATATCCCTTGTCCTTCTCGTAGACCGCCATCGCCTCCGGCGCGGCGGCGACGTTGATCGTGCGGTCGGCGCCCATCCGCCTGGCGCCCACCAATGTCGCGTCGACGATGTCGATTGCGGTGATCTCGCCCGCGCCGGCATGGCGCGCAGCCGCCACGGTGAGCGAGCCGATCGGCCCCGCCCCGGCCACCAGCACGCGCTTGCCGCGCAGTGACCCGGCGCGGTTGACGGCGTGCAGCGCGACGGCGAGCGGCTCGCCGAAAGCCGCTTGGCCGACGCTGATATCGGCACCGACCTTGAAGCATTGCGCGGCGTCGGCGATCAGCGCCTCGGCGAAGGCGCCCTGGACATGCGGGAAGCGCATGGCGCTGCCGTAGAAGCGCATGTCGAGGCAGTGATTGGCCTGGCCGGCGAGGCAGAAGGCACAATGGAAGCAGGGCCGGCTCGGATTAAGCACGATGCGATCGCCCGGCGCCACGCGCGTCACCCCGGCGCCGACCGCGTCGACCGTACCGGCGACCTCGTGGCCGAGGATCATCGGCTCGCGCAGCCGCACCGTGCCGAAGCCGCCGTGAAAATAGTAGTGCAGATCGGAGCCGCAGATGCCGCCGGCGCCGATGCGCACCCGCACCTCGCCCGGGCCGGGCTCACCGACAGCGATCGTATCCAGCCGAAGATCTTCTTGGGCGTGCAGGACGCAGGCTCTCATGACACCCTCCACTAGGCGGCCCATTCTAACCGCGATGCGGCCGAGGTGAAACCGTGGTCGTCCGCAACCATAAAGGACATGATCAGATCGCTCTCTCCCTAGGGTCCTTGACGTTATGGATGCCAATTCTTAACGGTTGTCCGTGAAAATGAGCAGGAACGTTCATTCCGCTCGGCCAGGAACCATGGGCTCCCGTTCATCGCCTCCACTCTCGGCGCCGCGACCGCTGCTTCGCCTTTACGCCTGCACGGGCCTGCTGATCGTGCTGCTGCTGGCGACGAATGCGGCCATCATCATGCACCTGCGCGAGAGCGAGCTGCTCGACCAGGAAGGCGAGCTGAGGAATCTCAGCCTCACTCTGGCCGAGCAGGCGGAGCGCTCGTTCCAGTCGGTCGATCTCGTCCTCTCGAGCGTCGCCGAGCGCATCCGTGCCGAGGGAGTCACGGACAGCGCGTCCCTGACCGAGAAAATGGGCAGCGCCGAATTCCATCGCCTGCTGCAGGACAAGCTGAGCGGCAGCCCGCAGATCGAGGCGGTGACGCTGATCCGCGATGATGGCAGGCTGGTCAACTTCTCGCGGCGCTGGCCGCCGCCCGACACCATGGTCGACGACCGGCAGTATTTTCGTGTTTTCAAGGCCGATTCGAGTTTGCAGAGCTATCTCAGCGCGCCCGTCAGGAATCGCGCGAACAGCGGATGGACGATCTTTCTGGTACGTCGACTCAACAGCGTGCAGGGCGAGTTCATCGGCCTCGTTCTCGGTGCGATCAATCTGCGCTATTTCGAAGATTTCTACGGCGCCGTCCTGCCAGGCGAGGGCAGCACGATCTCGATCATGCGTCAGGATGGCGTCATGCTGGGACGCTATCCGCCCGTCGACACCGTCGGTCAGATCTTTGCCACGCCCGACCTCGCCCTACACGGCGGCGTCTCCGGCACCGTGCGCGACCTCAGCCCGACCGACGGGCTGATGCGCATCAAGGCGGCTCACCTCGTCGCCAGCTATCCCGTGCTGGTCCTCGCGACGAAAACCGTCGACGCGGCTCTGCGCAACTGGGTGAGCATCGCTCGCCTGATGTCGCTCGGCTCGCTCGGCTGCGCCATCTCGATCGCGATCGCCGGCTTCGCGCTCGGACGCCAATGGCAGGCGCAGACCAGCATGGCCGATGCCGAGCGCGCTCGCGCCCTCGCCGAGACCGAGTTGCGCCGCCAGGAAGACCTCACCGCGTCCTTCGAGGCGATGCGTGCCGCAAAGGAGGCGGCAGAACGGGCCAACCGCTCGAAGACCGAATTCCTGGCGACGATGAGCCACGAGCTGCGCACGCCGCTGAACGCCATTCTCGGCTTCTCCGACATGATGATGTGCGAGGTGATCGGGCCGCTCGGCAACGACCGCTATCGCGGCTATGCCCAGGACATCCATGCCAGCGGCAGCCACCTGCTCGACATCATCAACGACGTACTCGATCTGTCGAAGGCGGTGGCCGGCAAACTCGAGCTCAGCCAAGACTGGTTCGATGCGCGCGGCACCATGGAGGTCGCCTGCCGGCTGGTTCGCCCACGCATCACCGAAGCCAATCTGCGTCTCATCGTCACGCTGCCGCCAGCCGAGCTGGTGATCTACGCCGACGCGCGCAAGCTGAAACAGATGCTGCTCAACCTGCTGTCGAACGCCTACAAGTTCACCCCGTCGGGCGGCCGCATCGAATGCAAGGTCACGATCGATGAGGCGGAGATCATCTTTGCCGTGACGGATAGCGGCATCGGCATTCCCGCCGTCGAGCTCGATCGCGTGCTGCAGCCTTTCGCCCAGGTCGACAGCTCGATGAGCCGAGAGCACGACGGCACCGGACTCGGTCTTGCCCTGGTGAAGGCCATGGCGGAGCTGCACGGCGGCAGGCTGCTTCTCGAGAGCGAAGAGGGCATCGGCACCACC
>DATAQP010000586.1:0-8405 GCA_036264595.1 Allostellaceae bacterium | reverse complement strand
GCCGCGTCATGGCTGGCGGCGCGTCCTGCGCGGCCCGTGGCCGCTGCTGTGGGGTGCGGTCGGACTCGCGCTCGGCAATTACGCAACGCTCGCCCTTGCCGGGCGGCCCTGGGGCATCACCTCGGGCTTCGCGCTCTGGGGCGCCAAGCTCTACGCCGCGACCGGCGCCGACGTCGCCTCCTGGGGCTATTTCGCCTCGCCCGCCCGCGCCGCCGCCTTGCGCGAGAGCGTCTTCGCCGACATCACCTCGGTCATGGATTTCGGTATCGTGCTCGGCGCCCTCCTCGCCGCCGCGCTCGCCGGCAAGTTCAAGCCGGAATGGCGCATCGCGCCGCGCTCGCTGGTCGCCGCGGTGATCGGCGGGCTCCTCCTCGGCTATGGCGCGCGCCTCGCCTATGGCTGCAATATCGGCGCCTATTTCAGCGGCATCGCCTCGTCGAGCCTGCATGGCTGGCTGTGGCTCGCCGCCGCCCTCGCCGGCAGCGTCCTCGGCACCAGGCTGCGCCCGCTCTTCGGCCTCACCGTCGAGCGTGCGACGCGGCAGACGGCGTGCTGAACCGGACCGCTCACACCCAATCGATATAGGGCGCCATGCCGCGTTTCTTGATCTGGCCGCCGATGATGGCGCGCTGGATCTCCGAGGTCCCTTCCCAGATGCGGTCGACGCGGATGTCGCGGTAGAGCCGCTCGACCGGATTCTCGCGCATGTAGCCGCGGCCGCCGAGAATCTGCAGCGCCTTGTCGATCACCCGCCCGGCCATCTCGGAGGCCTGCAGCTTGACCGCGCTGGCCCGGGCATGGATGAGCTTGCGGTCGATGCCGCGATCGATTTCCCAGGCGACGCGATAGACCAGGCTCTTGGTCGCCATGATCTCGACCGCCATGTCGGCGAGCATGAACTCGATGGCCTGGAAGTCGCGGATCTTCCGGCCGAACTGCGCGCGCTCGCCGGCGTACGCGTTGGCGATCTCGGCGGCGCGGATGGCGGCGCCGAGGCAATTCGCAGCGATCTGCAGCCGGGCCTCGACGAACCAGTCCTTGGTCAGCTCGAAGCCCTGGCCGATCTCGCCGAGCATCTTGTCCGCGCCGAGCTCGACCTCCTCGAAGACGAATTCGGGATGCTCGAAGACGTAGGTGTGCATGAATTTCGGAATGCGCTTGATGCGCACGCCGGGAAGGTTCTTGTCCACGAGGAAGAGCGTCGGCTTCTCGGGATCGCCGTCGACATGGGCGTGGACGATGAGATAGTCGGCATAGTCGCCGGTGGTGACGAACCATTTCTCGCCCGAGAGATAGAATTTGCCGCCGCGCCGGCCGGCGCGCGTCTGGACGAGGCGCGGATCGGAGCCGGCCCCTGATTCGGTGATGGCGAAAGCGCCGCGCCGCTTGCCCTGGCAGCTCGGCACGAGATAGTCGCGCTTCTGCGCCGCCGTGCCGAAGCGCAGCGGAAAGGCGGGATGCCAGACCACCGCCCAGAGCGCGCCGGTCGCCTTGCCGAGCTCCTCGCTGATCAAGGTCTGCTGGAAGATGGTGAAGCCCTGGCCGCCATTCTCGCGCGAATGGTTGATGCCGTTGAGCCCGTACTCGACGACGGCGGCGCGCATGCGTGCAAGAGTCTGGGGCGGCAGATGACCCTCCATCTCGAGCGCCTCCTCCTGCGGGAAGAGAATAGTCTCGGCGAAATCCTTCGCCTTGCGCTTGAGGGCGAGATCCTCGGCCGCGATGGTGAGATCCATCTGCTGCTACTCCTTCAGCCGCGCCATGCCGGGATCGTAGGGCGCCTTGAGATGGATCTCGCCCTCCGCCTTGTCGCCGCTCTTGTCGGTGACGGTGACCCTCGTTCCGGCAACCGCGACCGACGGCGCGACGTAGCCGAGGGCGAGGCTCCGGCCGAGGTAGTAGCCGCGATCGGCGGAGGTCACGGTGCCGACCTGCTTGCCGTCCTGCGCGATGATCGCGCCGGGCGCCGGCACGAAAGCGAGATCGGCGAAGGCGATCATCGCGAGGGTGCGGGAGACGCCCCCCTCCTTCTGGCGCTTCAAGGCGTCGCGGCCGATGAACGATCCCTTGTCGAGCCGCACGGTCCAGCCGAGCCCGGCCTCGACCGGGCTCGTAGTCTCGTCTAGATCGAGCCCATAGAGCGGATAGCGCTTCTCGATGCGCACGCTGCGCAGCGCGCCGAGGCCGCAGGGCTCCATGCCGTGCTCGCGCCCGGCGGCCAGCATCGCCGCATACATGTGATGGGCGAACTCGCCGGGATAGAAGAGCTCGAAGCCGAGCTCGCCGGAATATCCGGTGCGTGAGATCATCGTGTCGCGCACGCCGGCGACGGTGCCCGATGTGAAGCTGTAATAAGGCAAGGCGGCGCCCGAGATATCGACATCGGCGTGCGGCGCAAGGATGGCGCGCGCTTGCGGCCCCTGCACCGAGAGGAAGGCGCGGCCGGCGCCGAGATTGGTGATGCCGGCGTTGAGCCCGGCGGCCTGCTCGGTCAGATAGGCGGCGACGCGGTCGACACGCGACGGCGTGGGGCAGAGATAGAAATGCGTCGGCGACAGGCGGAAGCAGGTGAGATCGTCGATCATGCCGCCCGACTCGTTGCACAACGACGAGTAGAGCACCTTGCCGTCGGTCATGCGCGCGACGTCGTTGACCAGCATGCGCTGTAGCAGTTTCTCGGCGTCCCTGCCCTTGATGTCGACGAGGACCTGGTAATAGACGTCGTAGAGTCCCGCGCGGCGGCGGGTGGCGAGATGCTCGTTCTCGACCGACGTGAATCGCAGCGCGGAATCGAAGCCGATGCGGTCGACCATCTCGGCGCCGAGCGCCATGAACTGGTGGTAGTAGGGCGTGTGCTTGCGGGCCATGATGACTCCTGACGATTTTGTTATGCAGTGAATTTCGCGTCGCGCCAGGCGAGCGCCGCCTTCAGCCCCTGCTCGCGACGGATGCGGTTGAATTCGGCGCGCTCGGGGCCACTGGCGGTCTCGATATGGATGTCGGTCTCGAGCGCCGAGGCGAGGGCGGCGCGCAGCCCCATCGCCTCGTAGGTACGATTGATCGTCCGCTTGGTGAGACGCACCGCTTTCTCCTTCAACCGACGCCGAGCCGGTCGAGCGCGCGGTAGGCGGCGATGGTGGCCGAGACGCCGAGCGCCTTGAAGCGGTGGAACGGGATCGGCGCGATGGGCGTGATCGGCAGGACCGGGTCGTAGCTCGTCTTGCGAGCGATTCGGGCGAGCTCGCCGCCCATCGCACTCTGCCAGCCGATGCCGCGGCCCTGGCAGCCGATGGCGACGAGCAGGCCTGCTGCCGGACGATGCAGTCTCGGCATGTAGTCGGGATGAATGGCGACGCGACCGCCCCAGCGATGGGTGAACCCGATGTCGCCTAGCGCGGGGAAGAGATCGCGCACGTCGCGCACGAGATGCGCCCAGTCGCGCTCCGGGCCCGGCTCGCGATAGGGGCCGCGCCCGCCCATGATCAAGCGGCCGTCGCGATCGAGCCGCCAGTAGCGGATGATGCGGCGCGTATCGGAGAGCACCTCGCCACCCGGCAGGATGGCGCGGCGCGCGGCGGCGGGCAGCGGCACGGTGGCGATCTGCAGCGAGTTGGCCGCGACGATCGACGGCGCCAGCCCGGCGACGAGACCGTCGGCATAGGCGTTGGTGGCGACGATGACGGTGTCGGCCTCGACGATGGCGCCGCTCGCCGTGGTGGCGCGCCAGCGCGTGAAGTTGCGGGCAAGGGCGGTGACGCGCGTCTTGCCGTGGATGCGCGCCTTCAGCGCCAGCGCCGCGCGGCACATCTCGCGCGCATAGGAGAGCGGGTGGAGTGCGCCGGCGCGGCGATCGACGAAGGCGCCGAGATAGCGTCCGGTGCCGGCGAGCACGGCGGCTTCCGGGGCGCCGAGATATTCGACAGCGGCGCCGCGACGCTGCCATTGCTCGGCGCGGCGTTTGGCGCGCTCGACGGCGGCGGGCGAGTGCAGGCCCTGGACCCAGGCTGTGCGCTTCGCCTCGGCGGCGAGCCCGTGGCGGGCGGCGAGGTCGAAGACGAGATCGGCGGTGGCGCCGGCGAAGCGCCAGAGCCGCTCGCCGCGCTCGCGGCCGAGCATCGCCTCGAGCTCGTCGGGATCGTATTTGAGGCCGGGAATGATCTGCCCGCCATTCCTCCCCGAGGCGCCCCAGCCCGGCGCCTCGGCGTCGAGCGCCGCAACGCCCACGCCCGCCTCGGCGAGATGGAGCGCGGCCGAGAGGCCGAGATAGCCGGCGCCGATGACGAGGACATCCGTCGTCAGCGACGATTCGAGCGGCGGCGTCGGCGGCGCGGCGATCGCGGTCTCTTCCCAGAGATTGGCGTGCCGGCTCGTCATCGCCGGCTCATCAAGGAGATCGTTTCGAAAGTCACTTGCACGACGATCTCCCGTCCTTCGAGACGCGCCGCTCGGCGCTCCTCAGGATGAGGCGAATTTTTCGTGGCACTAGCAAGTCTTCCTCATCCTGAGGAGCACTCGCAGAGCGCGTCTCGAAGGACGCATGATGCCGATCCAATCCTTCTCGACCTTTGCAAAGCGGTCTCCAAGCTCGCTCAGTAGCTCGGCGGGGTGATCGCCCAGATCACCTCCGCCTCCTCGCTGCCGGGATTGCGATAGCGATGCGGCAGAGAGCTGGGAAAGCCGAAACTGTCGCCGGCGACGAGCAGGAAGGTCTTGCCGTCGACCCAGAGCTCGAGCTGGCCGCGAATGACGACACCGGCCTCCTCGCCGGTGTGGCTGTAGGGGCTGTCGCCCGAGGCGGCGCCGGGCTCGAAGCGGCTGGCCAGGAGCTCGAGCGTGCCGGCGAGGGAGGGGCTGAGCAGCTCGTCCGAGATGCCGGGCGAGAAATCGAGGCGGCGCCGGCGAGCGCGCCGCACGACGATGTCGCGCTCGGGGACAGGCGTCTCGCCGGCCTCGAAGAACCAGCTGATGGTGACGCCGAGCGCCCGGCTGATCGCGTGCAGCGCGTTGATCGACGGCGTCGCGCGGTCGCGCTCCAAGAGGCTGAGATAGCCGACCGAGAGGCCGCTCGCCGCCGCCACCGCCGCCAGGGTCATGCCGCGCGCCTTGCGCAGGTTGCGAATCTCCGGCCCGAGATAGCGGATCGGCGCGCCCGCCGCCTCGTCCGCCGGCGGCCGGGGCGGGGTGGCCACCTCGCTTTCGGTCGGCGGGGCGCGCAGGCGGCCGGGATAATGCTTGGTGTCGTCCATATCTTTCGTATAAATCCTCCGCTAGGATTTTGCTATTGACAAAAATTCCGGCCATTGTTTTTTACTCCTACAAAACTGTTGCCGAGCTTTAGCGGGGGATTCAGTGGCTGAACGGTACGATGCCGTCATCATTGGCGGCGGGCATAACGGGCTGACATGCGGCGCCTATCTCGCCCGTGCCGGCCTCAGGACGCTGGTGCTCGAGCGCCGCGAGGTGATCGGCGGCGCCGCGGTGAGCGAGGAGGTCGTCCCCGGCTTCAAGTTCTCGGTCTTCTCCTATCTGATGAGCCTGCTGCATCCGAGGGTCATCGCGGAACTCGAGCTGCGCAAATACGGGTTCGAGGTGCTGCCGGCCTCGGACATGTTCTCGCCCCTGCCGGGCGGCAACCACATCGTGTTCAGCGATTCGATCGCCAAGACGCAGGCGAGCTTCGCCCGCTTCTCCAAGAAGGACGCTGACATCTATCCCGAGTTCGACCGCTATCTGATGGAGTCGACCGAGATCGTCAGGAAGCTGCTGCTCGAGACGCCGCCCGATCCGAGCTGCCGCGACTGGCGCGCCTTCAAGCAGACGGCGCAGTTCCTGTGGAAGTACCGCAAGATCGGCGGCAAGCTCTTCCGCCTCATCGATCTGATGACGATGAGCGCCGACGACTATCTCTCGGAATGGTTCGAGAGCAGCGAGGTCAAGGCGACCCTGGCCTATTACTCGGGGATCGGCACCTTCGCCGGACCGAAATCGCCGGGCTCCGCCTATGTCATCATGCACCACGTCATGGGCGAGCATGCCGGCGCCGGCGGCTGGGGCTTCGTGCGCGGCGGCATGGGCACGATCACCCAGGCGATCGCCGCCTATGGGCGCAGCAAGGGTCTGGAGATCCGCACCAACGCCGCGGTCGCGTCGATCGACACGTCAGGCGGGCGGGCGACCGGCGTCACCCTGGCGGACGGCACCAAGATCGAGGCCGGGGTGGTGGCGAGCAATGTCAGCGCCAAGCTGACCTTTCTCAAATTCCTTCCCGAGAGCGTGCTGCCGGCCGAGCTGGTGCGCGACGTCAAGAGCTATCGGACCTTCTCGACCGCCTTCAAGATCAACATCGCCTGCGAGCGGCTGCCGCAATACAGCGCCTTCGATCCGGCGGCATGCGGCTTCCCCTACCCGACCTATGCCCATATCGGGCCGACCATCGAATATCTCGAGCGCGCCTATGACGATGCGAAATGGGGCGACTGGTCGCGCGATCCCTTCATCACCCCGGTGACGCCGAGCTATGTCGACAACACCATCTCGCCGCCCGGCAAGCATGTCGTCCATCTCTTCGGCGGCCACGCCCCGCACACGCTGAAGGAAGGCGACTGGGAGACGCGCAAACCCGATTTCGTCAAGAACGTGCTGCGCGTGATCGACAATTACGCGCCGGGCTTCTCCGACGGCATCATCGGCATGCAGGTGCTGACGCCGCCCGACATCGAGGCGAAGATCGGCTCGCCGCACGGCCACATCTTCCACGGCGAGCTCAATATCGATCAGATGTTCTTCGCCAGGCCGGCACCGCATTGGGCGGATTACCGCTCGCCGCTGAAGGGCCTCTACCAATGCGGCTCCTCGGCGCATCCCGGCGGCGGGGTCGGCGGCGTTCCCGGCCACAACGCGGCGCGCGAGATCCTCAAGGATCTCGGCAAATGATCGCGCCGGCGGCGCCACTCCCGATCGAGGAATGCGTCGCGACCACCGGCTAATAATCGCTCGGCGCGGCCTTTCGGCCGATAAGGCGCTTGATCGTTCGCCGGAGGGCGCGATTTGCGAATTTGCGAAACAGAAACCGGATTGCGGCGGCGTGATAGAGCTGCGGCGGCAAGAGGGCCCGCGCCTTGTCGAGCTGACCCTTCAGGAGCAGACGCCCGCCGGCATTGGCGACGAGGCCGTTGAGCCATTTCCAGTTGTATGGGGTGATGAAGGAGGGCGGCGAGCGCAGGGCCTGGCGCATTTCCAGACAGTCGGCCAGCGCGAGTTCGTAGGGCCTGTGCGTCGTCAGCTCCAGCAGCTTCGCGAGGCTCGAAAGTCGTAGATAGTCGAGCTCATCCTTCGATAGCGACGGCTCCCAGATTTTCACCATCCGGCCGATGGTTCGCTCCCTCTTGTACCGGGCGAGATGATCGGCCGGGAATTCTATGTCGGGGATGCCCGCACTGCGGCGAACGGCCGAGATGGCAGCCAGCTGGGCATTCAATGCCGAGATTCGACCATTCTCGATCGATTTGCCGGAAATGCTGACGGCGTGGATTCTGTATTCACCCAAAACCTCGGAAAGATTGTGCAGCCTCCCGAGCTCTCGAAGCCGCCAATAAAGATCGGTGTCCTGGGCGTTAAAGGCGTTCCGATATCCCCTTGCCGCCATGAGGGCGGCCCGTCTCACCATGAGAAACGGATGCAGAAGGTAAGGTTCAACTGAGGGAAGCCAGAGCGGGTTGCATTCACAGGCCGGAGGATAGGTTGCGACAAATCCGGTCGGATTTCCCTCGCCGTCGATGTGACGGGCGGCATTCGAAACGGCGACGCAGTCATCATTGTCCTGCAAGTAGCGAAGCTGTGTCGCGAAGCGGTGTGAATAGGCGATATCGTCCGCGTCGTGCCGCGCGACGTATTCGCCCGTGCAGGCCGCCAAGCCGAGATTGAGCGCATCGACAATCCCGCTATTGGCTTTCGTCAGCACCAGGACGCGCCGGTCCTCCGCCGCGATATCTTTCAGAATGAGAGGCGTCTCGTCGGTCGATCCGTCATCGACGATGACGATCTCGGTGTCGGTCAGCGATTGCCCCTGGATGCTCGCTATGGCGGTTCGCACGGTCTTGGCGCCGTTGAAAACCGGGATCAGGGCCGATATTTGCGCCATCGCAGGATCCTCGCGCTTGTTGCGAGGCCGCCCCTATTCGCCGGCTACCCGATGGCTGCGCGTCGTCACCCGGCGCAGCCCGTCGATCACAGCGGCGGCGATCTCGTTCGTCGACTGGTCGCCGCCGAACTCGCGCGGGCGGATGCGCCGCTCGGCATAGCCGCGCTCGACGGCGCTATCGATCATCTGCGCCGCCGCACGGCAGGACTCGATGCCGTGGCGGTGGCCGAGCCATTCCAGCATCATCGCCGCCGAGAGGATCATC
>DATAQP010000583.1:0-1645 GCA_036264595.1 Allostellaceae bacterium | reverse complement strand
CGCCTTGCGCGACAAGAACTGGGCCGGCGCGACGCCGCTCTTCTACATGACCTGGGGCTCGAACTCGGTGAACGACGTCTCGGCGATCATCGGCAATTTCTTCAAGTTCTCGCCCGACGATTTCGCCCGCGACGAGACGCTGAAAAAGCTGATCGAGACGGGCGACACCTCGGTCGATCCCGAGACGCGCAAGGCGAGCTACAAGCAGGCGCTGCAGCGCATCGCCGACGAGGTCTATTGGGTCCCGACCTTCAGCTACGTCGCCAATTACGCCTTCACCGCCGATCTCGAATTCACCCCCGACGCCGACGAGGTGCCGCGCTTCTACAGCGCGCATTGGAAATAGCCGATGCTGGCCTTCGCGCTGAGGCGCACCCTCGTCGCGCTGCTCGCCGCCGTCACCGTCTCGGTCATCAGCTTCACCCTGCTGCGCCTCTCGGGCGATCTCGCGCAGGCCCTCGCCGGTCCGTCGGCGACCGCCGCCGACGTCATCGCCGTGCGCAAGGCCTATGGGCTCGACCAGCCGATCGCGGTGCAGTATCTCGACTGGGCCGGCAAGGCGATACGCGGCGATTTCGGCGACAGCTTCTTCTTCAAGGAGCCGGTGTGGTCGATGATCGCGACGCGCCTGCCGGTGACCATGACGCTGGGGATCTGCGCCCTTGTCTTCGCCCTCATCGTCGCCATTCCGCTCGGCGTCGTCGCCGCGCTCCGGCCCAATTCCTGGATCGACCGCCTCGCCCTCACGCTCTCGGTCTTCGGCCAGGCGCTGCCGAGCTTCTGGTTCGCCCTCATGCTGATGATCCTCTTCGGCCTCAAGCTGCGCTGGCTGCCGATCTCGGGCACCGGCAGCTGGCAGCATTACGTCATGCCGGCGATCGCCTTGGGCTATTACGGCATGCCGGCCTTCATGCGGCTGACCCGCGCCGGCATGATCGAGGTGCTCGGCTCGGACTATATCCGCACCGCGCGCGCCAAGGGGCTGCGCACGATGACGGTGCTCTTCAAGCACGCTTTGCGCAACGCCATCATCCCGGTCGTCGCCATCGCCGCGGTGCAGCTCGGCTTCTTCCTCGGCGGCTCGATCGTCATCGAGAGCGTCTTCGCGCTGCACGGCGTCGGCTATCTCGGCCTCGAATCGATCAGCCGCGCCGATTTCCCCGTCGTCCAGGCGATCGTCCTCATCCTCGCCGCGATCTATATCGTGCTGACCCTGGTCGCCGATCTCCTCAACGCCTTCCTCGACCCGCGCATCCGGGTGGCGTGAATGGCGATCGGCAGCCTCGCCGGCATCGACCGGATCCTCGAGCCGAGCGCCGGGGCACTGCTGCGCCGCCGCATCTTCGGCCATGCCGGGTTTCTCATCGGCGCCATCATCATCCTGGCGATCCTCGCCATCGCGCTCTTCGCCCCCGTCCTCGCGCCCTACGATCCCTATGACCAGGATCTCGGCCAGCGCCTCATCAACCCGATCTGGTTCGACACTGGCAGCTGGGCGCATCCGCTCGGCACCGACCAGCTCGGCCGCGACTATCTGAGCCGGCTCATCTACGGCACTCGCATCTCGCTGCTGATCGGCGCCGTGGCGGCGCTGCTCTCCGGCGTCATCGGCGTCGGGCTCGGCCTTGCCGCCGGCTATTTCGGC
>DATAQP010000581.1:0-7917 GCA_036264595.1 Allostellaceae bacterium | reverse complement strand
CGCAGGCTTCACGCGGCGGTCGACCGCGCGCGTGGCCTCGTCGCCGCGTACTTCGCAGCCGGCGTCGGTCCGCCCACCGTCGATCTGGTCAGGGACGCACCTGACCGTCGCCGCGCACGACGTATTTGTAAGTCGTCAGCTGCTCGGCACCGACCGGCCCGCGGGCGTGCAGGCGCCCTGTCGAGATGCCGATCTCGGCGCCCATGCCGAACTCGCTGCCATCGGCGAATTGCGTCGAGGCGTTGACCAGCACGATGGCGCTGTCGATCTCGGCGACGAACCGTCCGGCAGTGACCGCATCTTCGCTGACGATCGCGTCGGTGTGGTGCGAGCCGTACCGGTTGATATGGGCGATCGCGCCGGCGACGCCGTCGACGATTCGCACCGCGAGGATCGCGTCGAGATATTCCGTCGTCCAGTCGGCTTCGCTGGCCGGCGCGACGGCGGGATCGAGCGCGCGGGTTGCCTCGTCGCCACGCAGCGCGCAGCCGGCTGCGTGCAGATCGGCGAGGATGGGCGGCAGCAGCCGTGCCGCCACGGCGCGGTCGACGAGCAGCGTCTCGGTGGCGCCGCAGACGCCGGTGCGCCGCATCTTGGCATTCAGCACGATGGCGCGCGCCTTGGCAGGATCGGCCGCGGCGTCGACATAGACGTGGCAGAGACCTTCGAGATGGGCGAGCACCGGGATGCGGCTCTCGCGCTGGACGCGCGCGATCAGCGACTTGCCGCCGCGCGGCACGACGACGTCGATGTGCTCCGCCATGGTGAGCATGAGCCCGACCGCCTCGCGGTCGCGCGTCGGCACGGACTGGATCGCCGCCGCGGGCAGGCCGGCGGCGGCGAGACCCGCGTGCAGGCAGGCGGCGATCGCGGCCGAGGAATGGAAGCTCTCGGACCCGCCGCGCAGGATCGCGGCGTTGCCGGCCTTGAGGCAGAGGGCACCGGCATCGGCGGTCACGTTGGGGCGCGATTCATAAATGATGCCGATGACGCCGAGCGGTACGCTGATGCGCTCGAAGCGCAAGCCGTTGGGCTGCGTCCACGCCGCCAACACGCGTCCGACCGGCTCCGGCAGCGTTGCGACGTCTTCAAGACCGTGCGCCATCGCCTCGATCCGCTTGTCGTCGAGCAGCAGGCGATCGCGCATGGCGGCGGAGAGGTTGTAGGTCTGCGTCGCCTCGATGTCGCGCCGGTTGGCGGCGAGGATGTCGGCCTTGCCGGCGCGGATGGCGGCGGCGGCCTGGCGCAGTGCCGCGGTCTTGCTGTCCGACGTGGCGGAGGCTAATTGGCGCGCTGCCGCCCGAGCCGCGATGCCGATCGCCTGCATCTGCACGGCGAGGGCGCTGTCGAGGCCTCCACGCTTCGCCGGCGCCGGCGGCTTGGCGGCTCCCGCAAGCGGGAGCGGCGGTAGCCCGGCGGTTCGACGCAGCCCTGCCATCTCTCTACCCCGTCTGCACGAGATCGTCGCGATGGATGACCTCGTCGCGGCCACGGTAGCCGAGGATGGCGGCGATTTCACTGCTTTTATGCCCGGCGATGCGGCTTATATCGGCGCTCGAATAGGCGGTGAGGCCGCGCGCCGCCTCGCTGCCGTCGCGCCTGCGCACGATGACGGCGTCGCCACGCTCGAACTCGCCTTCGATAGCGGCGATACCGGCGGGCAGCAGGCTCTTGCCGCGTTTCAGTGCCTGCGCCGCGCCATCGTCGACGGTCAGCACGCCGACGGGATTGAGCGCGCCGGCGATCCAGCTTTTGCGCGCGGTAAGCGGCTCGGCCGAGGGGAGGAACCAGGTGACCGCCGCGCCGTTCTCGATCTCGCGCAACGGGTGAAGGGCGCTGCCCTTGGCGATCACCATGCGGCAGCCGGCGGTCATGGCAATGCGGGCGGCGGCCAGCTTCGTCACCATGCCGCCCGAGCTGTAGCCAGGCAGCGCGTCGCCCGCCATCGCCTCGATCTCCGGAGTCAGCTCGCGCACCTCGGGGACGAGGCGGGCGGCGGCGTCCTTGCGCGGGTCGGCGGTATAGAGCCCGTCGATGTCCGACAGCAGCACCAGCGTGTCGGCGCTCACCATCTGCGCGACGCGAGCGGCGAGGCGGTCGTTGTCGCCGAAGCGGATCTCGGCCGTGGCAACGGTGTCGTTCTCGTTGATGACCGGCACGGCGCCGAGGGCGAGAAGCTGGTTCAGCGTCGCGCGCGCGTTGAGGTGGCGGCGGCGCTCCTCGGTATCCTCCGGGGTGAGCAGGATCTGCGCCACGGTGATGCCGTGCTTGGCGAGCGCCTCCTGATAGGCGTGGGCGAGGCGGATCTGGCCGGTGGCCGCGGCGGCCTGCTTCTCCTCGAGCTTGAGCGCTGCGCCGGTGAGGCCGAGATGGCGGCGGCCGACGGCGATCGCGCCGGAGGAGACGATGAGAACCTCCTGGCCGCGCGCCCGGCAGCCCGCGACATCCTCCATCAACGCCGCCAGCCAGGCGTGGCGGATATTGCCGCTCGCCTCGTCGACGAGCAGCGCCGAGCCGATCTTGACGATCAGCCGGCGCGAAGCGGCGAGGCCCACCCTAGCTGCATTAGCAGCGTGCGTCCTTCGAGACGACCGCTGCGCGGTCTCCTCAGGATGAGGATGATCAGGCATGGCGGACCCCACCCCACCTCATCCTGAGGAGCGTCCGCAGGACGCGTCTCGCCGTTCGAGACGCCGCCATGCGGCGGCTCCTCGCGGTGGGGGGACGCAGGATCGTCATCCAAATCACGGCTGGTACTCCGCGATCTTGGGCGCGGACTCGGCGGTGCGCGCTGCGGTGATCGCCGCGCGCAGCGCCGACAGCACTTCGGGAACGCCGGCGCCGCTGACGCCCGACAGCACCATCACCTCGCGCTTGGCGGCGCGTTTCAGCTTGGCGCGCTTGGCCTTGATGTCCTCGGGCGACACCGCATCCGCCTTGTTGAGGCCGATGATCTCCGGCTTGTCGACGAGGCCGTGGCCGTAGGCCTTGAGCTCATTGCGGATGGTGCGGTAGGCGGCGACGACATCGGCCTCGGTGGCGTCGATGAGATGCAGGATGACGGCACAGCGCTCGACATGGCCGAGAAAGCGCGTGCCGATCCCCGCGCCCTCGCTCGCCCCTTCGATCAGCCCGGGCAGGTCGGCGAGGACGAATTCGGACTCCTCGGTGCGGACGACGCCGAGCTGGGGCTTCAGGGTGGTGAAGGGATAATCGGCGATCTTCGGCTTGGCATGCGTCACCGCGGCGAGGAAGGTCGATTTGCCGGCATTGGGGAGACCCACGAGCCCGGCATCGGCGATCAGCTTGAGGCGCATCCACACCCAGCGCTCCTCGCCCGGCCAGCCCGGATCGCAGCGGCGCGGCGCCTGGTTGGTCGAGGTCTTGTAATGGGCGTTGCCGAAGCCGCCGTCGCCGCCGCGCAGGAAGACGACCCGCCGCCCGGGCTGGGTGAAGTCGACGAGGACCTGCTCGTTATCCTCGTCGAGCACTTGCGTTCCCACCGGGACGCGCAGCACGATCGGCTCGCCATTGGCGCCGGTGCGGTTGCGCCCGGCGCCGCCGCGCCCGTTCTGGGCGCGGAAATGCTGGCGGTAGCGATAGTCGATCAGCGTGTTGAGATTGGCGACCGATTCGAAGACGATGTCGCCTCCGCGACCGCCATCGCCGCCGTCGGGGCCGCCGAACTCGATGAATTTCTCGCGCCGGAAGCTGGCCGAGCCGGCGCCGCCCTCGCCGCTCTTCAGATAGATCTTGCATTGGTCGAGAAATTGCACTTTGGCGTTCCGATAAGAGCGTTCCGATGGGGCAGAAACGAAAAAGGGGGAACCGAAGTCCCCCCTTGATCGGATCGGGCGCGAGGCGCCCGGGTGAGGAGGGACTACTCGGCGGCTTGCGCCGGGGCCTCCGGAGACGGGTCGACCGAGATCAGGATGCGGTCGCCGAGACCGGGATGGAATTTCACCGCGCCGGCGACCTTGGCGAAGATCGTGTGATCGCGACCGATGCCGACATGCTGGCCGGGGTGGAACTTGGTGCCGCGCTGACGGACGATGATGTTGCCCGGGATCACCGTCTCGCCGCCGAACTTCTTGACGCCGAGGCGGCGGCCCGCCGAATCGCGCCCGTTGCGCGAGGAACCGCCTGCTTTCTTATGCGCCATCGCAAATCTCCTTAAGCCGACTTGGTAATCGCGTCGATGCGCAGCACGGTGATCGCCTGGCGATGGCCGTTCTTGCGGCGATAATTGTGCCGGCGCTTCTTCTTGAAGATGATGACCTTGTCGCCGCGCTTGTGCTCGACGACGGTGGCGCTGACCGCGGCGCCGGCGACCAGCGGCGTGCCGGTGGTGGAATCGTCGCCTTCGCCGACCATCAGGACATCGCCGAGCTCGATCGTCGAACCGGGCTCGCCGGCGAGCTTCTCGACCGAGATGACGTCATCCTTGGCGACTCGGTACTGCTTTCCGCCGGTGCGGATTACTGCATACATGGCGCAATCTTCATGCTGAAACGCTGCCGGACGGGACCCCCCGTCCAGGGAGCGCGCACTATAGCCAGCGCGGTTTCCCTGTCAACCGGCTTGCGGCCCTCGGGCCGGTCGCCACGAGAGAAAAGAACAAACTCGGAACGAGATAGGTGCTGCCGGTATTCGCGGCAAGGCCCCCGGCGGCAATATCGCTCACTCGGCGGCGATGTCGCGCGTCCAGCCATAGTCGCGCGCCGCCGCCTCGCGGCCGACATAGCCGAGCGCGACGTCGCGGGCGACCGCCTTGGGGTCGCGGGCTCCCGGCGCGCCGAAACCGCCGCCGCCCGAGGTTTCGAGGCGGATGACATCGCCGCGTTTGAGGCGGAGATTGCCGACTTTCGAGCGCAGCGGCGTCTCGACGCCGTCGCGGATGAGGATGAGGCGGCCAGGCGCCGCCGCGCCGCCGCCGGCGAGGCCATAGGGGCGGAAGCGGAAGCGCTCGAGATTGGCGGTGAAGATCGCCTCGGCGGCGTCGATGCGCCATTCGCGATAGAGGCCGAGCCCGCCGCGATGGGCGCCGGCACCCGCCGAATCCGGCAAGAGGCCATAGCGCAGGATGGTGAGCGGCGTGTCGCTCTCGATCATCTCGATCGGGATATTGGCGTTGTTGTGCATGCCGCTCGAATAGGCACTGGCGCCGTCCTCGAGAGGATGGCCGCCGGCGCCGCCGATCTCGATCTCGACGAGGACGCGACGGTCGCCATCATCGGCAACGGTCTGCAACGTGCAGACATAGGAGACGCCGTAATAGGCCGCCGGAATGCGGTCGGGCACCGCCTTGTGGAGGGCGCCGAACAGCACGTTGATGAGCCGATGCGTCACCGCGACGCGGTTCGCCACCGGCGCCGGATGGCGCGCATTGACGATCAGCCCTTCCGGCGCGATCACCCGCACCGGCCGATAGCAGCCGGCATTGGCCGGGATCGGCTCGTCGGCGCAGGCCATCACGGCATAGGAAACCGCCGAGCCGGAGGAGGCGAGGGTGGCGTTGATCGGTCCCGCCGCCTGCGGACCGGAGCCCGAGAGGTCGAAGACCATCTCCTCGCCCTTGATCTCGATCGCAGCATGGATGCGGATCGGCGCGTCCGAGATGCCGTCATCGTCGAGGAAATCCTCGAACTCGTAGCGCCCGTCCGGCATGCGGCCGATCATCGCCCGCGTCGCGCGCTCGGAGCCGTCGAGGATCTGGGCGCAGGCGGCGATCAGCGTCGCGTTGCCGTATTTCGCCGCCAGGCGCTGCAGGTTGCTCTCGCCGATGACCAGCGAGGCGAGCTGCGACTGGAGGTCGCCCCACAATATGTCGGGCTTGCGCACGTTCTGGCGGATCATCGCCAGCATTTCGGCGTTGAGCTCGCCTTCGCGGTAGAGCTTCAACGGCGGGATGCGCAAGCCCTCCTGGAAGATCTCGGTCGCCGTCGCGCCATAGCTGCCGGCGCTGATGCCGCCGACATCGAGATGGTGGCAGAGCGTGCCGACGATGGCGACGCGCTCGCCGTCATGGAAGACCGGGCGGAAGCCGAGAATGTCGGGCAGGTGCTGGCCGCCGCAATAGGGATCGTTGGTGACGACGACGTCGCCAGGCCGCCAGTCCGCGAGCGGGATGAAGCGGCGGACGATCTCGAGAAGACCGGCGCCCATCGAGTTGAGATGCTGCGGGATGCGCGCCGATTGCGCGACGTTGAAGCCGTCGCGATCGAAGATCGCCGTCGAGTAGTCGAGCAGCTCGCGCACGATGGTCGAGCGGCTGGTGCGCCAGATGGTGACGTCCATCTCGGCCGCTGCGGCGGTCAGCGCGTTGCGCAGAACCTCGAGTTCGATCGGGCCAAGTTGCGACATCGCGGCGCCTCTAGATCTGCTTGCGATAGACGACGAAGCCCGAGCGCTCCGCGACCTGGTCGTAGAGCTTCATCGCCGTTGCATTGGTCTCGTGGGTCTGCCAGTAGACGCGCGGCGCGCCGGCTTCGCGTGCCCGCGCATAGACCGCCTCGATCAAGGCGCGGCCGACGCCCTGGCCGCGCGCAGCCGCGCTGGTGAAAAGATCCTGCAGGTAGCAGGTCGGTCCGATCATGATGGTGCTGCGATGAAACAGGTAGTGGACCAGCCCGAGAAGCTGCCCGCCCCGCTCGGCGACCAGCGCATGAACCGGCTCGTAGGCGTCGAAGAAACGCGACCACGTCATCTCGGTAATCGCTGCCGGCAGCGTGCGCTCGTAGAAGCGGTTATAGCCCTCCCAGAGCGGCGCCCATTGCGCGAAATCGGCCGGTGCCACGGGACGGACGATCAGCGGATCGGGCATGGCCGAGCCTGACGATGCTGACGTTGCATTGAAATTTTGCGTCCTTCGAGATGCGCCCGATGGGCGCTCCTCAGGATGAGGAGCATTGCTGATGGCACAACCAGACCTTCCTCATCCTGAGGGGGCCGCGCAGCGGCCGTCTCGAAGGACGCATGGTGTCGATCCACGCATCATCTCGCCGCACCACGCCGCGCGACGAGATTGTCGCCGCTCTCGATCGTCGCCGTCCAGCCGGTGCCGAGCAGCACCGTCGTATAAGGCTCCTCGATGAGCGCGGGGCCGCTGATCGTTGCCGCCAGCGCATCGCGATGATAGACGGGAATTTCATGCCAGGCGCCATCGAGGAAGGCGGCGCGATGCTGCGCGATCTTGGCGTTCGCCGGCCCCGCGCTCGCGCCGCCGCGCGGCTGCGCCAGCCGCCCGGTGACGGTAAGGCGCAGCGTAACGATCTCGACCGCGTCGCCCGGATTGGCATAGGAGAAACGCTGCGCGTGCAAGGCGTGGAAGCGGGCGAGGAGATCGCCAAGGCTCGCGGCATCGACCGCGACGTTGCCCCACGGCACCAGTAGCTCGAAGGCCTGGCCGCGATAGCGCATGTCGGCGGCGAGGGCGAACACCCGATCGCCGGCGGCAATGCCGTCGCGCTCGCATTGCCGCATGCCCTGCGCGCGCAAAGCGGCGCAGATTTCGGCGACCTCCGCCAGGCTCTCCGGCCCGGCCGGCAGGATGCGGCTCTGCGCGAAATCATGGACGATGTCGGAATGGAGGATGCCGTAGGCCGAGAAGGTGCCGGCATCGCGGGGGAAAATCACGCGGACGATGCCGAGTTCCTCGGCCACCGCTGTCGCGTGCAGCCCGCCGGCACCGCCGAAGGAGAGCAGGGCGAACTCGCGCGGATCGAGCCCCTTCTCGAAGAGGCTGAGACGGATCGCGGCGGCGAGGCTGGTATTGGTGACGGTGAGGAGCCCCGCCGCGGCAGCCTCGAGGCTGAGGCCGAGCGGCGCGGCGACGCGGCCGGCGATGGCATCGCGCGCGGCCGCGACATCGAGCGCCATGGCGCCGCCGAGAAAATAATCGGGATCGAGCCGGCCGAG
>DATAQP010000580.1:0-3971 GCA_036264595.1 Allostellaceae bacterium | reverse complement strand
AGATCCATTTAGGAAAATCAGGGGTCGCGCCATGACTGGGAAACGGTGTTCGGGCATGAAATCCAGCGGCGGCCAGCTTCGCTCCGGCGCCTCGCCGTGTTGGCAAAAAATTACGACGGATGAAGGGGTTACCGGCAGGCGACCTGTTCCGTGGTTGAACAAATGCCAATCGTCTTACGACGAATCTTTTAAAATCAATGGGTTGCCAAAAATGGGGGAGTCGGTGCGCCTGTATTTGCCCTGTATTAACAGGCGCGCCCCCCTCTCGCGCTTGCGCTGTCCCGAACTCGGCCTATCCTCGCGCCGTCATCGCCCGAGGAGGATGATCTGATGCGCCGCTTCGTCGTCGGCTTTTTCACCGTGGTAGGGCTGATCGTCGTCCTCCTCGTCATCGGCGGTGCCATCGCCTGGCGCGTCCTGGTGCCGCGCGAGCCCACCATCGCGAGCTCGACGGTGCTTAGCCTCGAGCTCGGCCAGAGCCTGGCCGAGACGTCGCCCTCCGATCCCTATTCCCGCTTCTTCTTCGAGGAGACGCCGAGCCTGCGCGACGTGCTCGACGCGCTGCAGCGCGCTGGTGACGATACGCGCATCAAGGGTGTCTTCGCGCATATCGCCGGCAACGAGATCGGGACGGCGTCGGTGCAGGAGCTGCGGGAGGCGATCGCCGCCTTCCGCGCCAAGGGCAAGTTCGCCATCGCCTTCGCCGACACGTTCGGCGAGTTTTCGCCGGGCAACCGCGGTTATTACCTGGCGACCGCCTTCGACGAGATCTGGCTGCAGCCGCTCGGCGCCGTCGGCTTGGTCGGCTTGCGCCTCGAAAGCCCGTTCTTCCGCGGCACGCTCGACAAGCTCGGCATCGTGCCGCGTCTCGATCATCGCTCGGAATACAAATCGGCGATGAACATGATGACCGACAAGGAGATGGGCGCGCCCCAGCGCGAGGAGTACACGGCGATCGTCGACTCGATCTCTGGCCAGATCCGCCGCGACGTCGCCACGGCGCGCCATATCGGCGAGGCCGAGCTCGACCCGATCGTCGACGCTGGCCCCTATCAGGCGAGCGACGCCGACCGGCTGCATCTCGTCGACCATGTCGGCTATCGCGACCAGGCGATCGCCGCCGCGCGCACGCGCGCCGGCGGCACCGCCGCGCTGCTGCGGCCGCTCGCCTATCTCGACCGCGCCGGGCGGCCCAACCGCGAAGGGCCGACCATCGCCCTCATCTACGGCACCGGTGTCATCCAGCGCGGCGAGAGCACCGACAACCCGGTCTCCGGCTCCGGCGTGCTCGGTGCCGAATCGGTGGCGCATGCCTTCCGCAGCGCGCTCGCCGATCCCAAGGTGCGCGCCATCCTCTTCCGCATCAACAGCCCGGGCGGCTCGGCGGTGGCGTCGGAGACGATCTGGCGCGAGACGGTGCGCGCCCGCGAGGCGAACATCCCTGTGATCGTCAGCATGGGCGACGTCGCCGGCTCGGGCGGCTATTACATCGCCGCCGCCGCCGACAAGATCGTGGCGCAGCCGGCGACGCTGACCGGCTCGATCGGCGTCGTCGCCGGCAAGATGCTCGTCGGCGGGTTGTGGGACAAGCTCGGCGTTACCTGGGGCAGCGTGCAACAGGGCAGCAATGCCGGGATGTTCAGCACGATCGAGGATTACACGCCGGCGGGCGAGCGGCACTTCCAGAGCTTCCTCGACACCGTCTATGCCGGCTTCAAGGACCGCGTCGCCGCCGGGCGGCGCCTCGACAAGAGCACCGTCGAGACGATCGCGCGCGGCCGCGTGTGGACCGGCGAGGATGCTAAAACGCGCGGGCTGGTCGATGCGCTCGGCGGCTACGACACGGCGCTCCGCCTCGCGCGCGTCGCCGCCCATCTCGACGCCGAGGCGCCGATCACGCTGCAGACCTATCCGCCGGAGCGCGCCGCCGGGGAGCAGATCCTCGCCCATCTCCTCGGGCGCGACGGCGATGAGGAGGGCCAGGCCCGGACGGGGCTTTCGGGCGGGCTGCTCGGCGAGCTGACGCGCCTCGCCGCGCTGCTGCGGCCGGTCCTGCATGAGCTCGAGGCGCTGACCGCGCCGGCCGGCAGCCTGACGATGAAGGCAACGGAGACGCCGCGGTGACCTCGGACGAGCGCATCGGGTTCATCGGCATTGGCGTCATGGGCGAGCCGATCTGCGCCAATATCGCGCGCAAGAGCGGTCTGCCCGTCACCGCCTACGATGTGCGGCCGGAGCCGCTCGAACGCCTGCGCGCCGACGGCGTCGCCGCGGCGTCGCCGCGGCGTCGTCGCCGGCCGATCTCGTCGCCCGGTCGACCATCGTCATGCTGTCGCTGCCGAGCGGCAAGGAGGTCGCCTCCCTCTGTGACGGCGCGGGGGGTGACGGCGCGGGGTGCGACGGCGCGAGCGGCCTCGTCGCCTTGTCGCGCCCGGGGCAGATGGTCGTCGATTTCGGCACCTCGCCGGTCGCCCTGGCGCGCGACCTCGCGCAACGCTTCGCTGGCAAGGGCGTCGCCTTCGCCGACGCACCGGTCGCCCGCACGCGGCAGGCGGCGCAGCAGGGCACGCTCAGCATCATGGTCGGCGCCGACGCCGCGTCCTTCGCGCGGATCGCGCCGGTGCTGCGCTGCTGCGCCAGCGATATCAGCCATTGCGGCGAGGTCGGCGCCGGGCAGTTCGTCAAGATCATGAACAACATGATCCTCTTCCAGACCGGCGTGGCGCTCGCCGAGGCGCTGGCCCTGGCGCGACGCAACGACATCGATGCAGCCCGGCTCTTCGACACGCTGAGCAAGGGTTCGGCCGACAGCTTCGCGCTGCGCAACCACGGCATGAAGGCGATGCTGCCGGGCATCTTCCCCGAGCAGGCTTTCTCCGCCGCCTATGCGCTCAAGGATATCGGCTACGCGCTCGAGCTCGCCGGCGCGGCCGGGCTGGAACTGCCGGGCGCCACTCTGGCGCGCGACTTGCTGTGCCGGACGATCGCTTCCGGGCAGGGCGAGGCCTACTGGCCGGCGCTGGCAACGGTCGTCGCAGGCGGCGATGCGGAATAGTTCTGGCAAGGGGGGCTTGACCTTCCCGCCGGTGGAAGCCCCATGTCGGAGGTCGATGTCGCCTAACCATAGGAGCTTCGCGTGCTTCGTCTCAAGGTCTCCGGCATGAGTTGCGAAGGCTGCGCGCGCTCGGTCAAGCGCGCAATCGGCAGGGTGTCGCCCGACGCGACCGTCGAGGTCGATCTCGCCGGCGGAGAGGTTCGCATCGAAGGTCCGGTGGCCAGCGCAACGGCAGCATCGGCAATCACCGCGGCCGGCTTCGCCGTCGAAGGCCAAGGCTGATCGGGCCGACGTCGTGCCGCCGAGCGACAATTACCCGCACGATCACCGTCACGTCCATGCCGGCGAACAATCGGCGGAGACCGCTCGTGATCCGGTCTGCGGGATGAGTGTCGATCCCGCGAGCGCGCTGCATCGCACGCAATTCGAGAAGCGCTCCTACGTCTTCTGCTCTGCCGGCTGTCGGCAGAAATTCGCGGCCGATCCGCACCCATACCTGCGCGAGCGAGAGCAGGCTCCCGCCGCTGCCGTCCTTCCGGGCGAGACGCTCTGGACCTGCCCGATGCACCCGGAGATCGTCCGCAAGGAGCCGGGAAGCTGCCCGATCTGCGGCATGGCGCTCGAGCCGATGACGCCGACGGGCGGGGAGGTCAGTCCCTAGCTCGCGGACATGACGCGACGTCTATGGATCGGCGTCGCGCTGTCTGTCCCGCTTCTCGGCATCGTCATGGGCATGCACTTTTCCGAGCACCTTTTCGACGGCCTCGTGCCGCCCCGGCTGCTCGTATGGGTTCAGCTCATCCTCGGCTCGGTCGCGGTCCTGTGGTGCGGCTGGCCCTTCCTGGAGCGCGGCTGGGCGTCGATCGCTCGACGTCGGCTCAACATGTTCACCCTGATCGCGCTCGGCACGGGCGTC
>DATAQP010000575.1:0-3557 GCA_036264595.1 Allostellaceae bacterium | reverse complement strand
CGTGGTGCTCGACGAGGCCGACCGCATGCTCGACATGGGCTTCATCCATGACGTGAAGAAGATCGTCGCGCTGGCGAAGGGCCGGCGCCAAACCCTCTTGTTCTCGGCGACGATGCCGCCCGACATCGCCCGCCTCGCCGCGAGTATCCTGCGCGATCCGGTCGAGGTCGCGGTCACGCCGGTCGCCTCGACCGTCGAGCGCATCGACCAGCGCGTGCTGTTCGTCGACCGCGCCAACAAGCGTGCCCTCCTCGCCGAGCTGCTCAAGGACAAGGCGATCGACCGCGTCCTCGTCTTCAGCCGCACCAAGCACGGCGCCAACAAGGTCGCCGAGGATCTCGCCAAGCGCCACATCAGCGCCGAGGCGATCCACGGCAACAAGTCGCAGAGCGCACGGCAGCGGGCACTCGAGAATTTCCGCGCCGGCAAGGTCCGCGTCCTCGTCGCCACCGACATCGCGGCGCGCGGCATCGATATCGACGGCATCACCCATGTCGTCAATTTCGACCTGCCGAACGTGCCGGAAAGCTATGTCCACCGCATCGGCCGCACGGCGCGCGCCGGCGCCGATGGCATCGCCATCTCGTTCTGCGACAGCGAGGAACGCGCCTTTCTGCGCGACATCGAGAAGCTGATCAAGCAGCGCGTCCCGGTCGTCAGCGATCACGCCTTCCCGCCCGGCCAAGGGGCCGCGGCCGAGGTGCTGGCGCCCGAGCCGCGCCAGGGCCAGCGTCAGCGCTCCGGCCGGCCGAGCAATCAGCGTCGCTCGGCGCCGGCGCGCCAGGGTCATGGACACGGCCCGAAATCTCATGGCCCGACCGCTCATAGCCCGAGCGCTCATGGTCATGCCGAACGTCCGCAGCATCATGCACCGCGGGCCCTGCAGACGGTACCCGCCGGCCGCTCGCTCGGTCGCGGCTAGATCAATTCGCATCAGCCTGACCGGCCTCTCGGACCAGGCGATGCGATTGACGGCGCAGCATCTCAGCTCGGCGCATCGAGCGCGTAGCCGGCGGCGCGCACGGTGCGGATGAGATCGACCGCTTTGCCGGCATTGAGCGCCTTGCGTAGACGGCGGATATGGACGTCGACGGTACGCACCTCGACATAGACGTCGTGACCCCAGACGCGGTCGAGAAGCTGCTCGCGCGAGAAGACGCGACCGGGGCGTTGCATGAGAAAGCGCAGCAGACGGAATTCGGTGGGACCGAGATGGACCGGCGTGCCGTCTCGGGCGACGCGATGGGCGACGAGATCCATCGCCAGATCGGCGAAGCGCAGAACTTCCTCCGCGCTCGCCGGCTGGGCGCGTCGCATGACGGCGCGCAGCCGCGCGATCAGCTCGGCCGGGCTGAACGGTTTGACGACGTAGTCATCGGCGCCGCTAGTGAGTCCGCGCACGCGGTCGCTGTCCTCGCCGCGCGCCGTCAGCATGATGATCGGCAGCGTGCGCGAGGCGAGGTCGCGGCGGATCTGCCGGCAGACCTCGATGCCGGAAACCAACGGCAGCATCCAGTCGAGCAGCACGACGTCGGGCTTGTGCTCGGCGATCTGGATCAGCGCCTCCTCACCGTCGCTCGCCGTGCAGACATCGAATCCCTCCTTCTCGAGATTGTAGCTCAGCATCGTGGCAAGGGCGGCCTCGTCCTCGACGATGAGGACCAGCGGCTTCACGTCGAACTACCTTTGCCGTCGATCGGCGACGCCACGGCCTGATTGGAGTTGTCGCGCTTCGGTCGCGTCTGCGTCAGCGGCGCGCCGTTGACGAGAAAATAGACGGTCTCGGCGATGTTGGTCGCGTGATCGCCGATCCGCTCGACGTTCTTCGCCATGAACAGGAGATGCGTGCAGGCGGTGATGTTGCGCGGGTCCTCCATCATGTAGGTGAGCAGCTCGCGAAACAGGCTCGAATACATCTCGTCGAGCTCTTCGTCGCGCGCCCAGACGATCATCGCCTTGTCGGCGTCGCGCGCGACATAGGCATCGAGCACGTCCTTGCTGAGCGCCTGCGCCAGCTTGACCATGCGCGGCAGGGTATAGACCGGCTTCACCGCGGGGAATTGATTGAGCACGATCGAGCGTTTTGCGACGTTGGCGGCGTAGTCGCAAATGCGTTCGAGATCGTTGGCGATGCGCAGCGCGGCGAGGATCTCGCGCAGATCGCGCGCCATCGGCTGGCGCAGAGCCAACAGGCGGACCACCAGCCCGTCGACCTCGCGCTCGAGCTGGTCGACCATCGCGTCGTCGGCAACGATGCGTGCGGCGAGCTCGCTGTCGCGCTTGATCACCGCATCGATCGCGGCGGCGAGCTGTCCCTCGGCGAGCCCGCCCATCTGCATGATCGTATTGTTGAGGCGGCGCAGCTCGTCGTCGTAGCTCTTGACAATGTGTTCGCTTGACATCTGTCGCCTTTCTCAGCCGAAGCGGCCGGTGATGTAGTCCTCGGTCCGCTCCATGCGCGGCTTGGTGAAGATCGTCTCGGTCTCGTCGACCTCGATGAGTTCGCCGAGATACATGAAGGCCGTGTAGTCGGAGCAGCGTGCCGCCTGCTGCATGTTGTGGGTGACGATGACGATGCAGTAATCGGTTTTAAGCTCGCTAATCAGCTCCTCGATCTTCTGCGTCGAGATCGGGTCGAGCGCCGAGGCAGGTTCATCGAGCAACAGTATCTCCGGCTCGACGGCGATGGCGCGGGCGATGCAGAGACGCTGCTGCTGCCCGCCCGAAAGGCTGAGCCCGCTCTGCTTGAGCTTATCCTTCACTTCGTTCCATAGCGCGGCGCGGCGCAGCGCCTGCTCGACGCGGTCCTCAAGCTCGCTCGCCGTCAGCCGCTCATAGAGCCGGATGCCGAAGGCGATGTTGTCGGCGATGGACATCGGAAACGGCGTCGGCTTTTGGAAGACCATGCCGACTTTCGCGCGCAGCAGATTGAGGTCGTCGCGCTTGTTTAGGATGTTGCGACCGTCGATCAGCACCTCGCCGGTCGCCCGTTGCCCGGGATAGAGGTCGTAGATGCGGTTGACGACGCGCAGCAGCGTCGACTTGCCGCAACCCGAGGGCCCGATGAAGGCGGTGACCGATTTGTCGCGCAGCGTGATGTTGACGCCCTTCAGCGCCTCGAAGGCTTTGTAGAAGAAGTGGAGGTCGCGGATGACGATCTTGTCCGCTGGCACGGCCAGCACCGTCGTATCGGCGATGCCGGCGCGCGATGGCTTGGTCAGTGTGGCGGTTTCTGCGTTCATCTCGAGAAGCTGCTCCGGGAGGCGGCGATTCGCGCCGCGATATTGAGAATGAGAATTGAGGCGGTCGTCAGCAGCGCGCCACTCCAGGCGAGCGTCTGCCCATCGGCATAGGGCCTCAGGGCAGCTCGGCCCATTTGACGTGGATCGGATAGGCGAAGGCGGCGCCCGCCCCGTTGAGCTCCGCCGCTAGCGGTCGCGCCAACGAGGCCGGCGCAAAGATCAGTGATAAGCCGGGATTCAGGACCCTGCCCCCGGCCCTGGTCGACACTGTTATCGCAACTCCTCATGCCTGGTCCGGCGGCCGCAGCGCAGCAC
>DATAQP010000555.1:0-9080 GCA_036264595.1 Allostellaceae bacterium | reverse complement strand
CCTCTTCGCCCAGGCCCGTCACCACGTTGACCACGCCGGCGGGAAAGCCAGCCTCGCGCGTCAGGTCGCCCAGCTTCAGCGCGCTCAACGGCGATTCCTCCGCCGGCTTCAGCACCGCCGTGCAGCCCGCGGCAAGCGCGGGCGCGAGCGAGCGCATGGCCATACCGAGCGGGAAGTTCCAGGGCACGATATGGGCGGTGACGCCCAAGGGCTCCAGAAGCGTGAAATCCACGACTTCCGGACCCAGCGGGATGGTCTCGCCCTGCATCTTGTCGGCGGCGCCGGCATTGTAGCGCAACGTCGCGACGACCCCGTCGATGTCCTCGCGCGAGCCGGCGAGCGGTTTGCCGACATCGCGGGTCTCGATCAGCGCCAACGCCTCGCGCTCGCCGAGGATGCGATCGGCGAGATCGAACAGCAGCCGCCCGCGCTCGGCTGGACTCAGCGCCGCCCATGGGCCGGTCAGCGCCCGGGCGGCAGCCGCCACCGCCCGATCGACATCCTCGGCGGTGCCGCGGGCGACGGCCTCGATCGGCTCTTCGGTCGACGGATCGATGGTGAGGAAGGCGCCGCCGAGAAGCGGCGACACCCATTCGCCATCGATGGACAAGCGCGCTTCACTCATGATCTTGCGTCCTCCCCGGCAACGTCATCCCTTAAGGCCGCTCGTCGCGATGCCCTGCACGAAGTAGCGCTGCAGCCCGAAGAAGAGCAGCAGGCTGGGCAGGCTGAGCAGCGTCGCGGCGGCCATCGCCACGGCATAGCCCTCGAGCTGGGTGTGGCTGCCGACCGACGGCGCGAAGGCGGCGATGCCCACCGGCATCGTCTTCATCTCCTCGTCGAAGGTGACGAGCAGCGGCCACAGGAAGTTGTTCCAGTTCAAGGTAAAGACGATGACCGATGCGGCGATGGCCGGGGCCCGGGCGAGCGGCAGCGCGATGCGCCAGAAGATCAGCCAATAGCCGGCGCCGTCGGCGATGGCGGCCTCCTCGAGCTCGCGCGGGAAGCTCAGATAGAAATTCCGGAAGATGTAGACGCTGAACACGTTGGCGATGGTCGGTAGGATCAGCGCTTGGTAGGAGCTCGCCCAGCCGATTTTGATGATGGCGAGCAGCAGCGGGACGACATAGACCTCGGTCGGCACCATCAGCGAGAGCAGGAAGACCGCAAAGATCAGGTCGCGGCCGGGGAAGCGCATGCGGGCCAGGGCATAGCCGGCCATCGCGCCGAAGACGACGCAAAGCACGGTCGCGCTCGCCGACACGACGATGCTGTTGAAGGCCCAGCGTATGATCGGATGCTCGAAGACCTTGGCATAGTTCTCGAGCACGACGGTTCGCGGCACCCACTCGATGTCCCTGGTCATCACCTGGTTCGCCGGCTTCAGCGAGGTGCTCACCATCCAGATGAACGGCGCCGCCCAGAGTGCCGCCGCAAATAGACCGGCGAGCCAGATCGGGACCTGCCACAGCGTCAGGTTGCCGCGGCGCAGGAGCCGGTCGAGCGCAGCGCTCACGACGCCGAGCTTGCCCATTTGCCGCGCTCGCGCAGGAGTAGCCGCTGCAGGAAGGTGGCGAGGAGGATCAACGCCAGCAGCAGCATCGATACCGCCGCCGAATAGCCCATGAGATGGCGGACCACGGCCGACGTGTAGACGTAGTGGATGACCGACGACGACGATCCGGCCGGTCCGCCATTCGTCATGACATAGACCTGGCTGAAGATGCGCAGCGTCGCGATGAGCTGCAGGGTCACGACGAGACTGAGGGTCGGGCGCAGTTGCGGCAGCGTGACGTGGCGGAATTGCTGCAGCGGGTTTGCGCCGTCGATCGAAGCGGCTTCGTAGAGCTCGCGCGGCAGATCCTGGAGTGCCGCCAGGAACAGCACAAAGGCGAGGCCGAGATCCCACCATATCGAGGCGAGGCTGACGCCGATCAGCGACCATCGCGTGCTGGTCAACCACGAGACAGGCGAGATCCCGAGGACCGCGAGGTAGCGATTGACCAACCCGAAATCGGTGTCGAGCAGCCACACCCAGACCAGCCCGATCACCGCGGCCGATACGACGTTGGGCGCGAAGAACAGCGTGCGGGCGAGCCCGGCCAGAGGCCAACCTTGGTTGACGAAGAGGGCCGCGGAAAGGCCGCAGATGCTGACGCCCGGAACGATGATCAGTGCATAAAGCAGGATGTTGCGGAAGGCGATCCACACCCATTCGTCGTGCAGAGCCTCGCGAAAATTCTCGATGCCGACCCAGCGCGGGCTGCCGATGATCCCCCACTCGGTGAAGGCGACATACCCGCCGAAGAGGGTTGGCAAGACGTTGAATGCGAGGAACGGCACGCCGAAGAAGGCGATGAAGGCATAGCCGATAAGATCGCGGTGCGGCACCTGCCGTGCGCTCGCGGTCATCGGCTTTGCCATGATCGCCACGTCTTGCACGCCGCAATCCTCACATCCGGACCGAAATCGCACCGATCAGCCCTGGTCGAGGTTCTTCTGCCAGCGCTCCTGAAGCTGTTGCATCGCCACCTCGGGCGTCTTCTGCCCGACCCACACGGTCTCAAGCGTCTTCGCCAGGAAGTTGCCGCCCGAGTAGATCGTGAACTCGGGTGCTGCGACGACCGGGATCTCGCCGGCGGTGGCGAACTCCATGCCCTCGATGAAGGCACCGCGGACCGGCCACGGATTGCCCGCCGTCTCGTAATCCGCTCGCGCCAGGATCGATTTGCGCGCCGCCGCGCCGCGCCCCTTCGTCGTCCACAGGAAGCTGTTGTCGGAGAGCCACTTCACGGCGGCCATCGTCGCCTCGTAGCGGCCCTTGTCCTGCTGGGTGTAGAGCTCGAGACCACCCATCTCGAAGTAGGTCAGGCGCTTCTCGCCGATCTTCGGGAACAGATACGTGGCGAAGTTGAGCTTCTGACCGACATAGCCGTTGAGCGTCCATGGGCCGGTCCAGAAGATAGAGCCCTGCCCGGTGCCGAACGCCTTGTAACGGTCGGTGATCTCGCGCGTCGATACGCGATGCTTCTCGAAGAGGTCGAGGACCCAGCTCATCGCCTTCTTGCCGGCCTCGGGGTTGACGCAGGCCGTCTTCATGTCGTCGCTCGCCCGCTTGAACCCCATCTGCTCGGCGATGATGCCCCAGGTCACCGTCGGCTGCACGCCCGAGCCGGTCATCATGATGCCGGAGCGCACGACCTTGTCGCCGTCGCGCTTGGTCATCTTGCCGGCCCATTCGAGCAGGCTCTTCTCGTCGGTCGGCGGTGCGCTCGGGTCGAGGCCGGCCTCCTTGACGTGATCGAGGTTGATCTCGGGCTGCAGGCTCATCAGGTCCATCGGCACCATGAAGAGCTTGTTGTCGTATTTCGGATAGCGCGACGCCTCGAGCGATAGATCGGTGAAGTCGGCAAGCTCGAGGCCGACCTTCTTCGCGAGATCGTCGAGCGGCACCGTCACGCCGTCCTTGGCTAGCGGCGCACCGAGCCCGGCGGTGCCCCAGCCGAAATCGGGCGCCCGTCCGGTTGCGGTCGCGGCGAGCAGCTTGGTCGAGTACTGCTCCTCAGGAATGATCTCCATCTTGATCTGGACGCCCTTGTCCTTGTTCGCGGCATTGAAGGCGTCGATCATCTGCTGCCAGACCTCGCCGTCCGATGCGGTAAGCCAGCTCCAGTGCAGGAGCTCGACCGGCTTGGCCTGGGCAATCGCTCTGCCGAGCGGCAGCGCAGTCGTCGCGCTCACCGCGGCGGCTGCTGTCATGATCTCACGGCGCGTCAATCTGATTCTCGTCATGTGGTCCTCCCTTCTTCAGACGCTGGTACGATACGGATCGGAATGATCGCCACGGCGCTGCCCTCGGCCGGTTAAGGTCGCGACCAGGTGGCTTGGATCGAGGTCACACCATCGTCCTCCTGGGCGTAATAGACGGTCAGGACCGTGCCGTCGGGCCGCTGGACCGAGCTCGGATAGCCGAGATCTTTGTTGGGGAGGGCGCCGCGGATCGTCCCCGTCGTCTCGACGCTCCAGCTGCGTCCGCCGTCCATCGATTGCACGGCACGGATCGAAAAATCGGGCTCGCGGTGGCCGTAGACGCAAAGAATACGGCCATCGGACAGGGCCAGAAGATGACCGGGATAGCCGTCGATCGGCGTCGGCTCGGGCCGGTTCCAGCTAAGGCCGCCATCGCTCGAAGCGACCTGCCAGAGGCGGCGGCTGACATTCTCGCGCAGCAGCATCACAATACGGCCGTCGGGCAAGGCGAGCGGCGCCGGCTCCTCGAACTTGCGACCATCGAGCGCTGCCGCGGCGATTGCCGGCCCCCAGCTTCGGCCGCCGTCACTGGAGCGGACGACGAAGATGCGCTGATAGGCCGGGATATCGCAGAGCGGCAGCACGAGCTCGCCACCGGGCAGCCTCGCGGCGCCGCGCATGCCGTAGCCGCCGACGAACGGCGTGGTGTCCAGCCGGATCGTCGTTTCGAAGCTGCGCCCGCCATCGGCAGAGAGATGGACATAGGCGGCGTCGCCGCCGCGCGCCCAAGGCGCGAGCGCCTCAGCGCGCCCGGCGAGATCGGCGCCGCTGTCGAGCTCGAGCGAGCCGGCCAGCGCGCCGACCCATGCCGAAGGCATGGCCAGCGTCTCGGTCGCCGTCCGCTTGCGCGCGAGATCGAGCGGATACCAGCGAAAGCGCCACTGATTGAGCATGACCCCGCCGTCGGCAAGCGCCGTGAGGCCCGCGCATTCGACGCCGTGCCAATCATAGTCCGGCGCTACCTGCGGCGCGCTCCAGCTCTCCCCGCCGTCGGACGAGCGCATAATGACGTTGTAGAATAAAGGCTCTTGCGGCGGATGCAGGATGACGTGCCGGCGCGGCGCGCGATTGAACACCATCAGCAGGTCACCGTCTGGCAGAGCGGCGATGTGCGGGTGGGCGCAATAGGAGAACGGGTCCTTGAACAGGACCCGATGCCGCGCTTCGGCGACCGGGCTCGCGACGCGCCCTCCTGATGCCGCGCCGGACATTGCTTCGATCAGCCCGCGACGGTGAAGCGGGTGGCGCGACAGTATTGCAGCGGTTTCGCACCCTCGTCCCACTCGTGGTAGGAGGCGACAACGGTGCCATCCGCCACCTGCACGACGCTGGGATAGCCGATGTGCTGATAGACGCCGGGGTGGTGCCAGTCGATGGCACCGCCGGCTACGGTGCCGCTGCTCGGCGTCATGCGGCTGGAGCCCGGCGTGTCGCTGGCCGTCTGCCCGGGGACGCCGCCCTCGCGAATGACGAACTCGTTGCGGACGTCCCAGGTGACGCCGTCCTCGGAGACGACGCCGCGCACGCCATAGGGCGGCCGCCGGTAGCCGTAGATCATGAGGTAGCGCCCGTCCTGGAGCGCGATGAGCTCGGGAGGATAGCCCCAGATATTGGTCCATTTCGGCGGCGTCCAGGAGAACCCGTCATCCTCCGACACCGTCATCACGAGGTTCTTCGCATCGCCGCTCGGATTGACATGGGTGCGCATCATGCAGACGAGGCGGCCGTCCTTCAGCCGAAGCAGCGCCGGCTCCTCGTAATCGATGATGCTTGCTGGATCGTAGGCCAGCGTTGAGTAGTACTCCCAGTTGTCGCCGCCATCGTCCGAGCGCATCAGCGCCGAGCGCGTCGACTCGCCCTCGCCTTCCTCCTCGTAGCCATGGATGCGGCCATAGAGGCCCATGAGGAGCGAGCCGCCGGGCAGCTGCCAACAGCCGAGCCGGCAGCCGCCGTGCTTGAGCGGGCGGACATTGACCGGGATCGGTTGCGACCAGGTGGCGCCGCGGTCGGTCGACTTCACAACGAAGGTGCCGAGCCAGCCCTGGGTCTTGTAGGCCCAGGTCCAGTCGCCCCATTCGGGCGTGAGGGGGCGGCTGCTCCACGACGGCTGCTCGGGCTTGACGCCGCGCTTGAAGAACCCGGTGATGGTCATGTTGACGAGCCACGTCCCGTCGGCGAGCTCGCAGAAGCCGCAATCCCAGTTGCCCGTCGTGGCGCTCCACGGCAGCACCACCTTGAGCGAGTCCGGGTCCCAGCTGACGCCGCCGTCCCGCGAGCGGATCAGCAGGGTCTGGCCGCTGTCATGGTGATAGGGGAAGCGCTCCTCATTGAACACGGCGACGATCTCGCCGTTCGCCAGAACGCGAGTTGCGATCTGGTTCACGCAATGCGAATCGTGCCTGAAGATGGTGTGGTGGGTAACGTTCCTGATCCGCGACATGGAATGGATGCCTCTTGCGTTATGGGGACGGCCCGGGAGCCAAGCCGATCGGCCGCGGCACAGCGACGCCGAGCCGATCGGCCCAGCCCGTGAGGCCACGCATGATTCCGGGATAGAGGGTGAGACCGTGCTCCAGCGCTTGCCGGCGCCGGGCAAGCCCCTGCCCGCCGGGGAGGCGCACGGCCTCGCCGCCGGGACGCGGCGGCGTCGCGCGGCAGGCCGCGGCGAGCCAGCCGGTCTGGCGCGTCAACGCGGTCGCGCCGGCGAACGCCGCCGGGTCGATCGCCTGGACGAAGACCGAGGCGCCCCAGCCCGTCGGCGCGTCGGCGCGGCCGAATCCGGCAAGGCCCTGGGTCAACGCTTCGACCAGGAGGGCGAGCCCGTAGCCCTTGTGCCCGTGGTCGAGCCCGCCGGTCGGCAGCAGCGTGCCCGGCGGATCGCCGGACAGCACCGACGGATCATCGGTCGGCCGCCCTTCGGCGTCGAGCGCCCACAGCCCGGGGTAGCGTCGCCCCTCGTGCGCCAGCCGTGCGCTTAGGCCGTTGGTGGTGATCGAAGCGCTGATGTCGATGAGGATCGGATCGCCGCCGGTCGGGATGCCGACGGCGAGCGGATCCGGCGAATGGACGGCGCGTCGCCCGCCGAACGGCGCGACGGTCGCGTCGGCAGGGTCCGAGCTGGCGACGATGATAAGGCAGCCGCGCTCGGCGCCGCGGCGCAGGAAGGTGGCGAGGCAGCCGATGTGGTGGCTGCGTCGGATCGCCACTGCGGCCATGCCATGTCGAGCGGCGCGCTCGGCCGCAAGGTCGACGGCGCATGCGGTCAGCCACACGCCGGGAAGCTGCCGTCCGTCCCAGGTCACCACGCCGCCGCGATCGGCGATGACCACGGGCTCTCCGGAGCGCGCCATGCCGCCCGACGCAAGCTCGTCGAGATAGGGAGCGGCGAGATGCAGACCATGCGTCGTGTGGCCGAGCGCATCGGCCTCGACGAGCAGCTCGGCAACCACCGCGGCCTTCGCCGCATCCATGCCAGCGGCGGCGAACAGCGCACCCGCGAAACCGACGAGATCGACGATGCGGTAGAGGTCTGTCTCTGACGTTTCCATGGTCAAGCCGCCGCCTTTCCCTGCAGCGGCGAGCGCTGCGAGATGTGCCAGGGAATGAGCATGTGCTCGGCCAGCACCACCGCACCGAACAGCGCCAGACCGAGTGCCGCGAGCACGATGATGATGGCGAAGGCGAGGTCCATGCGCAGATCGCCGGTGGCGATCTGGATGTAGTACCCGAGGCCGGCATCGCCGCCGATCCATTCCGCGATGGTGGCGCCGACCGTGGCATTGACGGCCGCACCCTTGACGCCGACGAAGAGCTGCGGCAGGGCGGCAGGCAGCCGCACCTTCCAGAAGGTGCGGAGGGCGCCGGCGCCGGTGGACTGGCAGAAGCGCGACAGCTCGAGGCTGAGCGAGGTGAAGGCCAAGATGCCGTTGAGCAGGATCGGGAAGAAGCACACCATGAAGACGATGATCACCTTCGGCACGATGCCGAAGCCGAACCAGGTGACGAAGAGCGGGGCGAAGGCGATCTTCGGTACCATCTCGAGGGTCACCGCGCTCGGATAGAGAGTCTGTCGCAGCGGCCTCGAGAAGGCGATGAGGAGCGCGAGGGGAATCCCGCCGAGGAGCGCGAGCGCGAACCCCGCGAGCGTCTCGCCGCCGGTCACCAGCGTGTACTCGGCGATGCGCGGCAGGTTGCGCACCAATTGGCCGATGATGCTGGACGGGGCCGGTAGAATGTAGCGCGGCACGCCGAAGCCGACGGTGATGGACTCCCAGAGCGCGAAGAACGCGATCGCGAACGTCACCGGAAGCCAGATCTCGCCGAGCCCCGCATAGCGGCCGGCGGCGCCGGCAGCAAAGGCCGGGATCTTGTGGGTGGCCACGGTCGATCGCTCTGCGCCAGCCATCGCTCAGAGGACTCCGTAGCCGAAGAAGATCTGCTTGATCTCGTCGACCAGCGCATGAAACGCCGGGGTCTTGCATACAGCAAGCGTACGCGGCCGCGGCAGGTCGATGGCGATCTCGCGGACGATCGTGCCTGGCCGCGGTGAGATAACGACGACGGTATCGGAGAGCTGGACCGCCTCCTCGATGCTGTGAGTGACGAAGACCACGGTCTTGCGCCGTTGCATCCACAGTCTCTCGAGATCGCTGCGCAGCCGCTCGCGCGTCAACGCGTCGAGCGCGCCCAGCGGCTCGTCCATGAGGATCAACGAAGGATCGTGAATGAGGGCCCGGCAGAAGGCGGTGCGCTGCTGCATGCCGCCCGACAGCTCGTGCGGGTAGCGTCGCTCGAAATCCTGCAGCCCGACAGACTGGAGCAGCTCGCGGGCGCGCGCAACATAGGGGCGCACCGACAGGCCGCGCATCTCGATCTGCAGCAGGACATTGCCGAGCACATCGCGCCAATCGACGAGGACGTTGCCCTGGAAGACCATGCCAATGTCGGTCTGCGGTCCGCGGATCGGCTTGCCGTTGCGGATGATCGCTCCGTCGGTGCTGTCGAGCAGCCCGGCGATGGTCAGCAGCAACGTGCTCTTGCCGCAGCCCGATGGCCCGACGACCACGACCAGCTCGCCGGGTTCCACGTCAAGATCAATCGGCCCGACGACGTGCTGCCCGTCGTAGTGCTTCTCGATCCGCTCAAGGGTCAATGTGGCCATCGTCGGACCGCAAAGCCCCGCGCTGGCACCGAGCCTTCCTCGATGAGAAATCCCGCACCCCCGCTGGCGAAAGTCGAATCGTGGGCCTCGAGCAAAGTCCTGCCATCAA